>JABABC010000078.1 GCA_014238445.1 Coxiellaceae bacterium | reverse complement strand
TAAATTTCTAAAAAATTGTCGACTCGTCGTGTGCGACGCTGCGTGATTAATTAAAAGATGCGTATCCCTATGTTGCTGACCCGTCACATGTGAAAAACCGATTAACGAACAAGTTGCAGCTTGGTCCATCAAATCTGTGGTTAACGCATTACGCGAGAAACCTGAACCTAACTGAGCAGCACAATGCAACCAATGAGAATCTCGCGCCTGAATCACTCGTGTCTGTGTCACATAGGTCACCGTGTCGGCGTAACGTTGCAACTCATAATGATGCAGATTGGCGTTGGCTGATAAGGCGATATCTGTCACATGATTATGCAAACAGGTGACTTCTTCTTGTGACACACCTTCTTGAAGCAAGGATAATGATGAACTCTCACCTAGTTCAATACGAAGCGCTGTATGATGCATCACATCAACAGAACTTCCAGTAAAATAATGCAACAGCTGAATGGGAGTCTCAACCACCACACCCGGCTTAACGCGCAAGGTCATAAAGTGAGTTAACAAGCCGGCATTTAATTGGACCAAAGGATCCGAGGACTGCTTAACTTGATCAAAAAAATGCGTGTAATCTGACACCGGAACCGTGCCATCAAAACACACTTCCACCTGCTCTTGAATCGCAGCTAAATCTGAACACTCCGGAAAAAGATACCCATCAACAAAGACCACAGCCAGTGTTCCTGACACCTTCAGAGAAGCTATCTTTGCAAAATCAATTGATGAAGCAACTCTCTTGGTTGGTAAAGCATAATCACGTTGAGACAATCTGGTTAATGGTGAATACTTCCAAGCTTCATTGTTACGTGTAGGAAACCCTTGCATTAAAAAATCATCCAGCGCTTGATCTTGCTGAGAATGATACGCCAGCGGCACTGGGTTATTGACCCGAGATACGTAAGCGTGCAAATGCCCTGCATCCCACGCTGTTATAACTTCAGAGACACTCATGCATCATTTCCTACCGTTTGATACGCTGCATAACCATTTTTTTCTAACGTGGACGCTAAGGTTTTATCACCAGATTCCACAATACGACCATCGATTAAAACATGGATATAATCCGGTTCAATATAATCTAGCAGACGCTGATAATGGGTGACTAAGATAATCGACCGCTCACTGGAGCGCATGCGATTCACACCATCAGCCACAATACGTAAGGCGTCAATATCTAAACCAGAATCCGTTTCATCTAAAATGGCAAGTCTAGGCTTCAATAAGGCCATTTGTAGAATTTCATTCCGTTTTTTCTCACCCCCAGAAAAACCTGCATTGACAGCACGCTTTAAAAAAGACTCATCCAAACCCACGTGTTTAATTTCAGACTTCACAATATGCATAAAATCGAAACTATCTAATTCTGTCTCACCACGTCGAACACGCAAACTATTAACTGCCGCCTTCAAAAAATACAGATTATTCACCCCTGGAATTTCCACCGGGTATTGGAACGCTAAAAAGACACCCAATGCAGCACGATCCTCAACGGACAACTCCAATAGTGATTCACCTAATACGGTTGCTTGACCAGATAGCACCGTTAAATCTTCACGTCCTGCCAAGGTATTCGCCAAAGTGCTTTTACCTGAACCATTGGGCCCCATAATGGCATGGACTTCACCAGCTTTCACTGAGAGGTCTAAGCCCTTTAAAATTTCTCGATCACCCACATTAACGTATAATGATTGAATATCTAGCATAACTTCCCCTCTAACCTACACAGCCTTCTAGGCTGACTTCAATTAACTTTTGCGCTTCAACAGCAAATTCCATCGGCAGTTCATTAAATACCGTTTTACAAAACCCATTCACAATTAAAGACACCGCATCTTCTTCATTAATACCACGCTGTTTTAAATAAAACAGCTGATCTTCACTGATTTTAGAGGTCGTGGCTTCATGTTCAATGTGACTCGTATCATGACTAGCCTCAATATAAGGGAAGGTGTGTGCTCCACATTCTGAACCCAATAAAAGTGAATCACATTGCGTAAAATTACGCGCATGTTTGGCAGTCGGCGCCATACGCACCAAGCCACGATAACTGTTTTGCCCATGCCCTGCAGAGATACCTTTTGAAATGATGGTGCTACTCGTGTGCGATCCTAAATGCACCATTTTAGTGCCTGTATCGGCTTGCTGATAATTATTGGTTAAAGCTACGGAATAAAACTCACCGACTGAATGATCCCCTTTGAGAATCACACTGGGGTATTTCCAGGTAATGGCTGACCCTGTTTC
>JABABC010000170.1 GCA_014238445.1 Coxiellaceae bacterium | reverse complement strand
CAGGCACCCAATTTTACAGCATTAACCGCTCCTGCCTCCCCTGATTCATCTTCACCGCAACAGAAGACGCCAATATCAGAGGGATCAGCGTCTGACCAAGTGTCATCTGAAGCTGCATCATCCTAGAGGAGGAGCAGAGTGAAGGTGGTATTTAATCGATATGCATTGATAGTGGCACTACTCTGCGTATTGCTTGGTACAGCCTTAGTGTTTTTATTTTTGTATGCCATTCCACGATTACATGTTGAAGCCATAGGGACGACTGCGGCGGAAGGCTTTGCTTCACCAGTGCGCGCTCAGTCCGCTGTTGTTGCTCCGCCTCAGCTGGATTTTTATACGGAGCTTTCTAAAGTGCCGGTGACTTCAGTGGTTGATAAGAGAGATACGGCTTCCCGTGATGTTGACTTACCTGCTGTGATGAAACGAGGGCATTACGTCTTACAATTAGCCGCATTTGAGCAAACCGATGATGCGCATGTCTTCTCTGATCGCCTAGCATTATTAGGTTATCAAGCTTTTGTTATGAAGTGGGTTCAGTCGCATAAGACCTTATATCGTGTGTGCGTTGGCCCATACGCTTCAAAAGAGGCTGCCTTTCCTGATCAATTAAAACTCAAAAAGTTTCATATTGATTCCTATGTGCGTCAGTTGTCTTCTTCTATGGGTTAAACCCCTTGAAAACAGAGTCGCAACCCCCCATCTACTCATTAAGACTTGAATAGGAGAAGTACGTGGAACAATACAGAGGTACAACCATTTTATCAGTGCGTCGTCATGGAAAAGTCGTGATTGGTGGTGATGGGCAGGTCTCTATGGGGTCAACCATTTTAAAAGGTAATGCTCGTAAAGTGAGGCGGCTGTATGGTAATCAAGTGCTGGCAGGTTTTGCTGGAGGTACAGCGGACGCTTTTACTTTGTTCGAGCGCTTTGAGGCGAAGCTGGAAAAACATCAAGGTAACTTAGTGCGCTCAGCTGTTGAAATGGCGAAAGATTGGCGTACCGATAAAATCTTAAGACGTTTAGAGGCACTACTCGTTGTAGCAGACTCAAAAAGTTCACTGATCTTAACGGGTAATGGCGATGTGATTGAGCCTGAGGAAAGTTTGATGTCCATTGGTTCAGGTGGGCATTTTGCACAATCAGCAGCCCGCGCTTTATTGAATAACACAGCAATGGACGCCCGTGAAATTGTTGAGCAGTCTTTGAATATTGCTGCAGATATTTGTGTCTATACTAACAATAATCTTGTGCTAGAAGAACTCGATAGCGACGTATAATCTAAAGAGAATAAAATTATGACAATGGCAACACTCCCTAAAAATGAAGTCACATTAACCCCTCGTGAAATTGTATCTGCATTAGATCAACATATCATTGGTCAAGATGATGCGAAACGTGCAGTGGCAATAGCTTTGCGTAATCGTTGGCGTCGTATGCAGGTTCCGGCTGAATTACGTAAAGAAATTACGCCTAAAAATATTTTGATGATTGGGCCTACTGGTGTGGGTAAAACAGAAGTGGCGCGTCGTTTGGCTGATTTGGCAGAAGCGCCTTTTCTTAAAGTAGAAGCAACAAAATTTACAGAAGTGGGTTATGTGGGCCGCGATGTTGAATCGATTATTCGTGATTTGATGGAAATCTCCATGAAGATGACGCGTGAAAAGGCGATGAAGAAAAAGCGCAGTTTTGCTGAAGAAGCAGCGGAAGAGCGTATTTTAGATATCTTAGTCCCGTCTGCTCGAGGGGAGTTTGCTGATGAGCCAAAAGAGGGTGAGTCTGAAACGAGTCACAAGCAAGATTCAGCGACGCGTCAGTTGTATCGTAAAAAATTAAGAGAAGGTCAGCTGGACGAAAAAGAAGTTGAAGTTGATCTGATATCAGCCATGGGTTCGAGTATGGAAATTATGGGGCCTCCTGGTATGGAGGAAATGGTTGGCCAATTGCAAAGCATGATGGAAAACATGGCTAATAAGAAGACGAAAAAAACGCGAATGCCGATTAAGCAAGCATTAAAACAGTTAACCGATGAAGAGGCGGCTAAGCTCATCAATGAAGAGGATGTTCGGTCAGAAGCTATCGATAATGTTGAGCAAAATGGGATCGTCTTTCTTGATGAAATTGATAAAATTGTGCGTCGTTCTGATACCGGTGGTGATGTATCTCGTGAAGGTGTGCAGCGCTACTTACTGCCCTTGGTTGAAGGCACAACCGTGAGCACAAAATACGGCATGATTAAATCCGACCATATTTTATTTATTGCTTCAGGTGCATTTCATTTGTCAAAACCTTCGGATTTAGTGCCGGAATTACAAGGTCGTTTTCCCATACGTGTGGAATTGAATGCACTGAAGGTGGAGGATTTTGAGCGCATCTTAACAGAGCCTAATGCTTCGCTGACGGAGCAATATGCTGCTCTGATGCAAACAGAAGGCTTTGGTTTATCATTCGATGCTACGGGTGTGCGCCGTATTGCTGAAATTTCACAGCAAGTGAATGAGACAGCTGAAAACATTGGCGCGAGACGTTTGCATACCGTGCTAGAAAAACTCTTAGATCAAATCTCTTTTGAAGCAACCGACAAAGGTGGTGATACTGCGGTGATTGATGCTCAATACGTTGATCAGCAGTTAGGTGAGTTGGCTGAAGACGAAGACCTGAGTCGTTGTATTTTGTAATTTCATTGAGTGGTTTGCAATAAAGCGTCTAGGCGATGCTTAGACGCTGTTGGTTTTCAATAATAGCTTGAGCTAAGCTACACTGATTTTGGTTTGTGAGGGCCACAAATGACTGTAGCACACTGTTGAATCGCATTAAGCTGAGGTGCCCCAATAATGGCTTCGATATGTTGGTTATTCATGTTTTTATCCTCTCTGTTTGATACACAATAGAGCTACTATTGTTTTTTTGTATTTGCAACACTGTCATTATAGTCAGAATCGATACCTAATACTAATTTTTCTATATAACCAATTGATAGTAATCATTTTTTTATCAATGCGTCGGTTCTTTAAACGGTGCTGGATGAGGGGATTGCATTGACAAAAGCACGGCGCTTCTTCACGCTGATCAAGGTGTTCATGAGTTTAAGGAGTGATGCATGGAAGCATTGTCGACGATTGCCTGGGTTTCTATTAGTCTAGGGATTTTTTCTGCCATTATTATTTATGTTGATATTCAAATGGGGCGCTATCAGTCCATGGCTATTATGAATATTGCCTGGCCTTTAACGGCCTTGTTCATTTGGCCGGTTGCCTTAGGGATGTATTTTTGTTGTGCTCGCGCACCGTTAGCTGCATCGGGCACTCATCATGATGATGGCGGTATGTCGATGGGTCATCATGGATCTGACATGCACATGGCATCACATGATCATAGTGCGATGAAGAAAAAACCCATCACCTTTAAGAGCTTGTATATCTCATCGACCCATTGTGCTTCAGGGTGTTCACTAGCAGACATGATCGGGGAAACGTTGATTTACATTTGTGGGTTAACCATTGCAGGTAGTTTTTTGTGGATGGGGTTTGCGGTTGATTATGGGTTGGCACTTATTTTTGGTTTGGCGTTTCAATATTACACCATTAAGCCCATGCAACCTGATCTCACGGTGGGTCAAGCGATTAAGCAAGCATTTAAGGCTGATATTCTTTCATTGACGAGTTTTCAAATAGGCATGTATGCCTGGATGTTTGTTTCGGTGTTTGTGATATTTCATCAGCAGATTAATGCAGGAGATCCTGTGTTTTGGTTCATGATACAGGTCGCTATGATTTGTGGCATGGTCACCACGATGCCGGTGAATTATTTTTTAATTAAGTGTGGCATTAAGCATGCTTGTGCATGATGTGATGTTAAGCATAAAAAAAGGGACCCGGTGGGTCCCTTTTTTATGCATGAAGGGGTGACTACACGTTCAGTGCTGTTTCCTTTTCAAGTTCAGCGGTATATTGCCCAAGAGTCGCAGCTGTATTAGCTTTAGCACGCTTGAGTAATTGAGCTTGTCCAGCAGTAACGTTTTCAGCTTTACCCGCCCAAGCAGCAATAGCAGGAGCTTGTAATGCACGCCCGTAGGAGAAGCTTAAGTTCCAAGGTGGGTTGCCCAGGGCATTCATCGCCTGAAGGTGAGCGGTAGCATCAACTTCGCTTTGACCACCCGATAAGAAGTTGATGGTGGGTACGGCGGCCGGTACTGTGCGATGAAAGACGTCAAGAGTCATAGTGGCCACTTGTTCAGTCGTTGCTTGTGTTGAGCATTGGGTTCCAGAGATCACCATGTTTGGTTTCAGGATAATGCCTTCTAAGTGAACTTTGTGGTGACTTAATGCGGCAAACACAGCCGTCAGTACTAATTCAGTAACTTCCGCGCAACGTTCGATGGTGTGTGTGCCATCCATCAGCACTTCAGGCTCAACAATAGGAACAATGCCTTGCTCTTGGCAGATAGCCGCATAACGAGCGAGTATGGTGGCATTGGTGGTGATTGCTTGCATAGAAGGTTTAGTGTCGGTGATATCGAAGGTAGCGCGCCATTTCGCAAAGCGAGCTCCCAGTGCTTTGTAATGCGCTAGGCGTTCTGGCAGGCCATCAAGCCCTTGTGTCGTTTTTTCTTGATCGGAATTCGCTAAATGGATGACACCGAGGTCCACCTTAATGCCTGGAATGATGCCTTGGCTTTTGAGTAAAGCAACCATCGACTGACCCTGGGCCGTGGTTTGCTCAAGAGTTTCTTCAAATAAAATAGCACCACTGATGAAGTTGCCGATGTTGGGTGTGCTGAAGAGCAGTTCACGATAATCACGACGAGCTTCTTCTGTGGATGTTAGATTAATGGTGTCAAAGCGTTTTTTGATGGTGTTAGTACTTTCATCGGCGGCTAAAATACCTTTACCGGCTGTGGTGATTTGGGTGATCGTGGTTTTAAGTTCGTTGAGCATGGTGGGGTCTCCTCGTTATTATTAAGTCATTGACCTATCAGTCATTTAGATCTCAGTTTGGGTGGTCGTACTGAGTTGCTCACTATAACGATTTGTCCCTCGGATCACAAGCCATCGGCCCGCAAGATGTTCATCTATTGATCAATAGCGGTTTCAAATGATCGGTGCTATAATCGCCAAAATTTTCATCATGAAGGTTATGAACCGAGGGTTTGCCATGCAGTATCAACAAGCAACGTATCTGACCAGTGCTGTTCAAATGAATCAGTTGCCGAAGGATCAAGGGGGTGAAGTGGCATTCATGGGGCGCTCTAATTCGGGTAAGTCGAGTGCATTGAATACCATTACTGGCATCAAAGGGTTAGCGCGGACGAGCTCAACGCCAGGTCGAACGCAAATGATTAATTTATTCGGTTTAGATGATGCTCACACGTTGGTGGATTTGCCAGGTTATGGCTATGCTAAGGTGCCACGCCCTATTCAAGAACGGTGGGAAGCAGTGACGCATGAATATCTAGAGACACGGCAAAGTTTATGCGGTGTGGTCTTAATGATGGATATTCGTCATCCCTTAAAAGAAGCAGACCAAGAAATCATTGTGTGGTCAGCCAGTTGTGGTATGCCACTGCATGTTCTGTTAACGAAGTCAGATAAATTAAAACGGTCAGGTCAAAAACAAGCACTGCAAACGGTACAAGATGCGATGCAATCTTTTAGTAATGTGACTGTGCAATTATTTTCGTCATTAGAGCGTTCTGGTGTGAAAGAAGTCCGGACAGTATTGGATGCTTGGTTTGCAATCATGGATGATGCTCAAGTCAGTGATGATTGAACGTGTTCATGTGTCATGAAACAAGGGGGGTCTGATGCGATATACAACAATACGTCCTCCTGGCTTATTTTAGATGTTTTCTATGAGTTTTCATTGTTTCTAATCCATGGCATGATGCAGTGTGCCATGAAGGCTACGGACTGTTGTTATGGCGATACGCAACCAGCATACTTATTCAAAAAACGAAGTCACGAGCTGGCCTGTTCCTAATTCCTGGGATATTGTAGCGCTGCTCTTGGTGGTCACGTTAATTATATTGTTGGCCTATGGAACAACCGCGATGGTGGGTCGCTATGATGTTGGTCAAACGCTGACAATTTCTTTGAGTCCTTGGATGTTACCCTATTATGCCTTGCGCAGTGTCTTGCGGATGTTGTTAGCATTGGCATTGTCTACGGTGGTCACGTTTATTTTTGGGACGTGGGCAGCGAAGAGTCGAAGTGCCGAGCGTATCATTATTCCATTAGTCGATATTTTACAGTCAGTGCCTGTGTTGGGTTTTCTCAGTATTACCGTGGTTGGGTTTATTGTGTTATTCAAAGGGAGCATGTTAGGACCAGAATGCGCAGCGATTTTTGCTATTTTTACAGCCCAAGTCTGGAATATGATTTTAAGTTTCTATCAGAGTGTTCGCAATGTTCCACATGACTTAAAAGAAGCCTCTCACATGTTTCATCTGTCAGCATGGCAATGCTTTTGGAAGATTGAAGTGCCTTATGCCATGCCGGGGTTGCTCTGGAATGCGATGATGTCGATGTCAGGGAGTTGGGTTTTTTTAGTGGCATCTGAAGCCATTAGTGTGGCGCATCAGGATATTCTTTTGCCTGGTGTGGGTTCTTATATCAGTGTGGCGATTGCACAGGCGAATTCCCATGCGTTGTGGGCTGTCATTGTGACGATGTTTGTTGTTATTTTTTTGTATGATCAAATCATTTTTCGTCCCTTGGTGGCGTGGTCTGAAAAATTTAAAGCAGATGGGGCTGATGGTGATGATGCGGCAGAGTCATGGCTATTGGACTTGTTTCATCGGACACGTTTCTTTGTCTTTATAGGTCATGGTATTCGTTTAATCACCGATCGTTTTGTGAATGTGCGTCGTCACCAGAGCACACTCAGGCGAATGCATTGGTTTGATAGCCCTGCTTGGCAACACCGTATAGCAGGTATTTTTTGGTGTGTATTAGCGATCATCATTGCCGTGTGTTTGCTTGTATTGTGGCGTTTTATTTTTACATCGGTGGCTTATCATGAAGGGTTACATGTGATCTTTTTAGGTTCTGTGACAGCCATACGGGTGTTTGTGTTGATTGCATTGAGTTGTGTGATATGGGTGCCAATTGGCGTATTGATTGGGTTGCATCCCAAAGCTTCGCGTATTGTACAGCCCATAGCGCAGTTTTTTGCAGCCTTTCCAGCCAATTTGTTATTCCCTGTTGTGGCGATGTGGATTCTACGCAACCATTTGAACGTGAACATTTGGGTGTCGCCACTGATGATATTAGGAACGCAGTGGTATATTTTGTTTAATGTCATTGCAGGCGTCATGGCAT
>JABABC010000040.1 GCA_014238445.1 Coxiellaceae bacterium | reverse complement strand
GCCTGACTCACCCACAAGCGTAGCGAAACTTAAAGAAGAAACTAAAGAATGTTTTTACTCGCTATTCAACCACAAAATGATCCTCGACGAGGATACATTGCAATGGTTAAGGAGTGGGGCGAGAAATAACCCCTGAGCGATGTGGAGTGACACCCATCATTATCGCTCATCCATACTTTTTCAGTAATACCAGACACAATACCTTAAGCTGATTGCGCCTTAGGTTGACGTCTCCTTGGATGGCGCTGCGTGCTGGCTTTGTTTTCAGTGGGTTTGCGACGCCGATTTGTAACGGAGACGGGCTTTTTAGTGGGAGCCGGCTTAGGTGGTTTCGATCTTAAGTTCGTTGGGGGTACGGGTTGTAGTGGCGTGAAACCCTCAATGAGATCGCGCTGTATGATTTGCTGAATTAAATGCTCGATGTCAGATAGCTGACGCACTTCATCAACACTTACCAGAGAAATAGCCTCACCTTGAGCCCCTGCGCGACCTGTGCGGCCAATTCGATGCACGTAATCTTCTGCGACATTGGGTAGATCAAAGTTGACTACCTGGGGGAGTAACTCAATATCGATACCACGTGCTGCGACATCGGTTGCGACCAAAACGCGAATAGTTCCAGATTTGAAATTTGCTAACGCCTTGGTTCTTGCTCCTTGACTTTTGTTGCCATGAATGGCTTCTGCAAGTACGCCCGAGCCATTTAAGAATTTTGTCAGTTGATTGGCGCGATGTTTAGTGCGAGTGAAGACCAAGGTTTTCCCCCATTCGTTTGCGCTGAGCAGGTGCAGTAATAATAAGGATTTCTTCTTACCGTCAACAGGACATAGGGTATGCTTAACACTCTCAACCGCGTTATTACCAGGGTTTAATGAAATCTCAACAGGCCTATTGACTAATCCTTTGGCTAACTGACGTATGGATTGGGAAAAGGTTGCTGAAAACATCAGGTTTTGGCGTTTGGGAGGTAATAAAGCGAGTATTTTTCGAATGTCTTTAATAAAACCCATATCTAACATTCGATCTGCCTCATCGAGTACGAGAATGTTTAGATTATTAAACTTCACGGCATTTTGCGCATAAAGATCCAGAAGCCGTCCAGGTGTTGCAATTAAGATGTCAGCACCTTTTCGCAATTTCATCATTTGAGGGTTTATTTTAACGCCACCAAAAACAACAACCGAACGTAAATCTGTGTGTCGACCGTATGAACTAACGCTTTCTGCAATTTGTGCGGCTAATTCACGCGTGGGTGCAAGAATTAAAGCATGGACTTGATTGGGTCTTGCCCTTGGCTGTTTTAGTAGCTGTTCCAGTACAGGCAAGGTGAAGCCAGCTGTTTTACCTGTGCCTGTTTTAGCAGCTCCCATGACATCGCGCCCTTGGATGATAACAGGGATCGCCTCTTGCTGAATGGGGGTTGGTGTAATGTAGCCTTTTGAATGAACCGCTTCAAGAATGGAATTAGATAAACCTAACGATGAAAATGTCATAATGTTCTCGTGATGATGTGAGGTGAAGTGAAAAAATCTGAATCAGACAGTATTGTGCAGCAAGAGTACAGCATCAGTCGTTAAAGTAAAAGGTAAATTGTTCAAAAAAACACTTTCCGATCTCACTGCAATGTAACTTACTGATGTGTAACTTATTTTTATAAGTTACAATCAGTGAGGGGTGGTTTGCATACGATATTTGCGATACATTTTATCTAGCAGAGCGTCAGGGTCCAATGGCCGG
>JABABC010000182.1 GCA_014238445.1 Coxiellaceae bacterium | reverse complement strand
TTTTCAACTTTTTCAAGATAATTTTCACCGTCTATTTTAAACTTGGATGAGTCAGCACTTGATAGGTAATAGGCATGTTTTAATGCGTCAACATGATTAAAAAAAGCATCGTAAGCTGTGATTTTATCACCTAAATCATCTTTTTTACCCGTAATCTGAAGTGCTGTGTCGGCTAATCTCTCTGCTTGTTGTTTAAGCCATATCTTTTGGTCAAACTTCTCATCAACTGTTGCCATAACATCACGTTGGTAGGTTAATCTTGCTGTTAGCTGATCTTGTAATGAGGGTTGTTTATTAACCGTGTTAGGCATAGGCTGTGTGAGGTAGTTAGGATTCTTTAGTTGAAGATTCCATTTTTCTAAACGCCGACCCACGGCAGTTGAAACTGCATTAAATTGATTAATTAATGAGTTGTTTTTTTCCCCGCTTTGTTCCTGATGTATCTTTGTTATGTTATCGAGTGTAACGGCATTAACGTGATACTGAATGATGGTTTTTAAATTATCAGGAGAATGGGATAGATCAGTTGTGGCAACATATTTTTTAACATAGGCATTGTATGCGTCGATTAGACGTTGAGCTGAATCTTCAGGTGGTGTATCTGATAGTGTCCACTGATACAGTTCGTTGAGTGCTTCGGTCTTAATAATACCTTCTAATAGTGCCTTTTGTTTGTTTTCTCCACCTTGTAAGAAGGTAGTAGTAACCTCCGGCGCTGTACAGCTGTTTGTGCTGGTTGAATCACGTGAAGTGGCTCCTGAATCGGTGGAGCCTCTTGGTGCGTTTTCACTCAGTCTGTCGTTAAGGGCTTCATTAAAATCATTGGTCCTGAGATTGAGACCTAACGTCCTAATGTTCACTAGTTGCTCGTACCTAGTATCATAGCTTGTGACTTCGACAGTTGTGTTATCGTCTAGGGAGGTGAGGGTCTTTAGGCTTGTGATATCATTAGCTAGTTGAGTTGCGAGTGTCTTTAATTGTTCTAGTTTCGTCGTCATTACTTTTTGGTTCTGTTCAATTTTTTTTGCTTGATACTCTGTGTTAATGGTAGCTATTTCTTGAGCCAAGTGCTGCCGTATAAGGAGAGGGTCAGGCTGGGTGTCGAGCTCATCTTTAAGCGTTAACATGGCTTGATTCTTGGTGTTTGATAAAGCGTCACTAAATGCTCGGCAGTCTTTTAAACGTCTCGTTCGCATGCTTAAGAGGTTGCTAATACGGGTGTAAAAAAGATCTTTTTTACTAAAATACTCCGATGTTTGAATCGGAGTGTGCTGGCCCGATGATGACGCACGATTGCAGGCCACTTCTTGAATCGGAGTGTGCTGGACCGATGATGACGCACCACCCAAATTGACACCCTGTTTCAAAGTTGAATCTTCGGAACACGCTTTTGTGTATGTTTCCCAAAGAGCTGTGTTTACACTTTTACTATTCCCAAATAGACCAGATTGTTGTGCTTTACGTGTAAACTTTTGTTGTAATTGATTCAAAGTAGTCAGATCATTTGCATTCTTCACTTTTTCGATGATACCTATAAGGGAAGGAATTTTTCCCGACCTGGGGTTCATTGTTTTGTATTCATCAAGGGTGTTTTGTAATTGTCTTGTGAACTCTGATCGCCGACTTTCTAGGAGAGTCATTACATTGGTTGTAGGATTTTTTAGCATACTTTATCTCCCATGTTCCACAAGTGGTTCATCAGGCTCTATTCCATGAGAGATAAGTCGACTGTCCTTAGTCATTTTACATTATTAACCTAGCACTATTTTTCCCTTAAAGCATGGGATGTTTGGTATTTAATATTACATTAATGAAATTAAATTATGACTAATAATCAATGAGTTGTGATTCATGATGGGCGGATGGTCTTTCAGAAATAACGAACCTCTGATGATCGTGATCGTCACGAAACAGAAGGTGGTTCTTAACTGATTGAAAAATAGTATTATTTTACTCTCTCTGCCTGGGTGGTGGGGGGTTGACAGAATGGGTGTTGTGATGAAGCTTAGTGTGACTGATGTGACACATAACGTACTGAAAATTTTTTTTGACGACCTGCAAAGAGGCGGTTCATTGTCAGGAGCAGGCGGGTGGTTATCTGGGTTGGAGTGCCTCTCACATGAGAAGGCCAGTAAAAAGGTTGCATGTTGATAGGGCTTGATTAAAATATAGCAATTACTGTATTAGTTGAATAGGAAGTGTCTGTGTTATCTCATCGTTCGTTTACTTTATTGCAACTGCGATATCGCTTCGTTGTTATTATCTTCACGATGTTATTATGTGGCTGTGCAGGCACAACACCGCCAATCACAATACCTCATACTCCGCCACCCTCGCCTCCACTTGCTGCGCCACCGCAAGTTGCTGTGGTGCTCGGTGGTGGAGGGGCGCGAGGTTATGCGCATATTGGCGTTTTGATGGAATTGCAAAAAGCTCACATTCCTATTGATTTAGTCGTGGGTACAAGTGCCGGCAGCCTGATGGGTGTCTTGTTTGCAGATGAAGGCTCTGCGGATAATATGGCAAACATAGCCATGAAGGCTGGCTTTTGGGATTTAGCGGATATTGCTGCCTTTCCAGCAATGGGTGGTATTGTTAGAGGGTATCATCTAGAGGGTTTTTTGCTCAAAAACCTGCAATCGAAAACTTTTTCCGAATTGGCAGTGCCATTTGTTGCAGTGACAACAGATCTTAAAACGGGTGAAACCTATCCTATTGCATCAGGCCCCTTACCTCCAGCTGTTCTTGCATCAGCAGCCGTACCCAGCGTAGTGAAACCCGTACATTTATACGGCCGCGTGTTGGTTGACGGGGGTGTGGCAGATAATGTGCCTGTTGATGTAGCTCGAACGTATCACCCAAAAATCATTATTGCAGTGAACATTGGGACTGAGTTAACAGATAGTCTACCGCATTCATCACTAGGAATTGCTTCAAGGAGCTACGATATCACCTCGAATAAGCTCACCCAATTGCAATTAGAAGGTACTGATTTTGTGATTCATCCCGACGTGGGTCAAGTCGGTATGTTTGATATGGATCATGAGCTTGAGCTTGTCCATGCGGGTCAACAAGCCGCTTATGATATGATTCCGGCCATTAAGCAAGCATTGAAAGATCGCTCTATACCGCTAGTGGATGGATAGGCTAGCTTTCGTGGTTGACCAGGGTAAGTTGTTTGCTTTGATTGTCGGGTAAGTGATGAAACACACAAAAGCCAAAGCTAACTCACAGTTAGTCGATCAAGTTCTAAAAGAAAAGTTGCAGTCACCACAAACCTCGATTATCCATGGAGACTTAACGATTATCCCGCTGTGTCAGCAGCACTTTTCAGTGCATCGTGAGCATTGAAGTGACGTTGTTAAAAAGCGTTAGTGATTGATCGCGAGTTGCTATCTTCGCGTGATCGATTTTCCAAGGCAATAATGCCCCTTGGTCTTTTTCTGCTTGATGGCGGGGGATGACATGGCGAGTTCTATAACCCTTCATCGACCTGATAAGGGGGTGTTGCTTTATGGGTTGGGTACGTAGTGAGTGGGGTCGGTGACGCCTGCTGCTTCAAATCCTTGTTGCCTCAAGTGACAGCTATCACATTGACCACAGGCTTCGCCTGTATCATTGGCTTGATAGCAGGATACCGTCATCGCGTAGTCAATACCTAAGGATAATCCAGCTTGAATGGTTTGGGCTTTATTCCATTGTATCAGTGGTGTGTGTATTTTAATGGGATGTCCTTCAATGCCTGTTTTTGTCGCTAAATTTGCCATGGATTGAAAGGCTTCGATGTATTCCGGGCGGCAATCAGGGTAGCCAGAGTAGTCAATGGCACTGATGCCGATAAAAATGCCTTCCGCTTTTAGAATTTCGGCCCAACCCAGTGCAATGGATAAAAAAGTGGTGTTTCGTGCCGGGACATAAGTGATGGGGATGTGATCGCTGTCTTGGTAGTCAGGAATATCGATTGAGTGGTCTGTCAATGCAGATCCACCTAATTGGCCGATGGAGAGTTGAATGGTTTGATGATCAATGCCAAGGTGTTCTGTCATGCGTTGCGTCGCCATGAGTTCTGCACGGTGTCGTTGGCCGTAATCGAAACTCAAAGCATAAGGTTTGAATCCTTGGTCGCGTGCAAGGTATAAGCAGGTAGTGGAGTCTAACCCACCGGAAAATAAGATAACGGCTTTTTTCATGGGTGCCCTTAAAGAAAAGGCGAATCATCGCATATTAGGCATGGAAGCTCAATGTGCGACAACTGATTCCTCATACACGTCATTAATTAAGTGACGGTATTTTTCCTCAATGTTATTGCGTTTTATTTTTAGTGTGGGAGTCAGTAATTCGTTGTCGATAGTCCAGTCTTCAGTGAGCAAGATAAAGCGCTTGGGTTTTTCATAACTTTTAAACGTTTGCACTTGTTTTGATAGGATTTTTTTAATTAGAGTTTGGGTGCGCGGTGTTTTGAGTAACTCGTCTACTGATTGGGTGATGCGTTTTTTTCGCATCATTTTTTTAAGGACGGTCTGATCGATAACGAGTAAGGCTGTCACAAAGGGGCGATTAGCACCATAAATTAAAGCATGTGAGAAGAGTGATTTGAGTTTGATTTGTTCTTCTATGGGTGCTGGAGCAACAAATTTGCCATTCTCCAGTTTGAATTGGTCCTTGACACGCCCCGTGATAAAAAGAAAACCCTCTTTATCCAGTTTGCCGATGTCACCTGTGCGAAAGCCGCCGTCTTCGGTCATGGCTACAGCTGTTTTTTCAGGTTGATTGTAATAACCTTGCATGACATTCGGGCCATAACAGATCACCTCGCCTTCGTCGTCTGTGATTCGATGATTGGGATCAATCACGATGTGACAACCCTCCATCGGCTTGCCAACTGCACCGACACTATTAGCGTGTTTGGTATTCACAGTAATGGCCGAGGTGGTTTCTGTGAGGCCGTAGCCTTCGTATAAGGGGATGCCGATTTGATGAAGGAAGTGGGTGACTTTAGGGCTTAGCGCACTGGCACCACTGATGGCAAGACGTAATCGTCCACCAAATTTTTCTAAGATAGGTTGAAAGATAAGTTTGGTGGCTAAGGATAAAATGAGACGCTCATACCAGGTGAGCGTGTGTTGATGGGATGCTTTTTCAGCTAAGGCTAAGCCTCGATGGAAGAGGACCTGAATGGGTTTGGGTTTGCCAGCCATTTTTTCCATGACGCCTGTGTAAATTTTCGAAAAAACGCGAGGAACGGCGTATAGAACAGTGGGTTTAATCATCGCTAAGTCGTTAATGATTTCTTGAATATCATTAACGAGTGCCGTTGACATCCCGCTTTGAATGACGGCATGAACTTCAGTTACGTGTCCAAAAATATGGGCCCAGGGTAAAAAAGACAGTGAGCGGTCTTCAGGGGTCAAGTTGAATGTTGAAAGCCCGGCGTTCACTTCAAACAAAAAGTTTTTATGGCTGAGCATGACCCCTTTAGGTTTACCTGTTGTTCCAGAGGTGTACCCAATGCAGCAAGTTTCATGGTATTGATTGGTTTTCGCTGTGAAAGGGTGTTGAGCTCCTGTCTGGCAGAGGTTATCAAAGGTGATGGTGTTGGGTTGAGGTTCATCCAATGCAATGAAGTGTTGGATACTTGGGATGTCGGCTATGATGCTATTAATTTTTTTCCAGCAGTGCGGTTTGCTGGTGAATAGGACTTTGGCATGACAGTCGTTAATGATGTAACTCCAGTCGTCAGCATGTTGTTCGAGATACATGGGGATAAATAGACCTTCTAATCCAAACGTGGCATAAGCTGTGATAGCCCATTCAACACGATTATTACTGATGAAGGCAACAGCATCGCCAGGGCCAACTCCGAGCTGCGCTAAGCCGGCGCGACAGTGATTAACACGTTCAGCAAATTCAGCATAGGTGATCCAGTGGTGTTGACCTGCTTTTTTGGTACCAAACAGTGGGCGATCTGCAAAGTGTTGGCAGGCAGCTTGTTGCATGGCGACTAAGTTTGTAAAGGTTCCTTCCATCAGTGATTCCATTCCGTGTGTGGCGATGAGCAATTATACGTAAAAAATCAACAGGAATACAGGGCCATCCTTGTATCCGCCGTGTGTTATTCTGCTAATGCTAAATCATCCAGTATGGCTTTTAAAAAACGCGCAGCTTCACCGCCTGTCACTAATCGGTGATCAAACGATAAGGATAGGGGTAAGATTTTTTGTGTGATGATCTCACCAGACTGCAAAGCGATTTTATGGTTGGATTTGCCGACAGCCAGTATGGCGACTTGTGGTGGTGTGATCATTGGTGTGGCAAATTGCCCAGCAATGGTACCAAAATTGGAGAGCGTTAACGTTGCGCCGTGCAAATCATCGGCTGCAATCGTATGGCTGGCAGCTTGTGATTTAAAGGTTTCGATAGCTGCTTTGAGTGCGGTTTGATCTAAGCGGTCTGCGTGTTTAATCACTGGCGCAAATAAACCTTGTGAGGTATCTATCGCAATTGCAAGGTGCATGTGATCAAAGCTCTTATATGACAATGAGGGAGCATCAAAGTGGCTATTGAGAATCGGCTCTGCTTGACTGCCTTTAGCCATGGCGCGAATGATGCGAAGTGTCATGGAAGAGTAACCTGACCATTGCGTGATATTGGCTTCATCACATAAGGTGGTTAATGCCACGTTATGGTGGGATGTTGTCATCGCCATGGCCATCGCTTTGCGTTGCGGGGTTAAAGGTTGCATACCTTGTGTATGAGTGTTTGTAGTGCACAGGGTCTCAAGGTGACGTTGGATATCATGGGTCCGAATGGGTGGGTGCTCTGTGTGAATGTCAGATAAGTGAACACCAGACCGTCTGGCTAAGGCACGAGCGCTTGGGGTCGCTATGTGTGTGTGGGCACTCGATACTGCGGTTTGGTGGAGTACTTGGTCGGTGGATTTAATCTGACCGACGACGGTGTTGCTGTTACTGATGGTGTCTTCGTCTTGGCTGTCTGCGACCGTTTCAAACCCAACGAGTGGCGCACCAGTCGCTACTGTTTCATCGGCTTTTACAAAGCATTTGGCAATGACGCCGGCATGAGGTACCGGGACTTCCACTAATGCTTTTGCGGTTTCAATGCTGACCATAGGTTGGTCGGCTTCGACAGTATCACCTTCTTTAATGAACCATTCGCGGACTGTACCTTCAGGAAGTCCTTCGCCTAAATCCGGTAATGTGAAAATATTCATGCATACTCCAGGGTCGTATTCACAGCCTCAAGTATGCGTTGTACGCAAGGCATGTAGTGTTTTTCCAGTTGATAATAGGGCATGACGGTGTCATAGCCTGTGACGCGTTGCACAGGAGCTTTCAGGCAATCAAAGGCATACTCATTGAGTTGTGCTGCAATTTCCCCGCCGACGCCACAGGTGCGTGCAGCTTCATGGATAATCACGCAGCGACCCGTTTTCTCGACAGAAGCAATAATGGTATGGATATCTAAGGGCTTAATGGTGGCTAAGTCGATGATTTCTGCAGAGATGCCTTGGTTTTTTAATGCGTCAGCAGCTTGTTGTGTTTCTTGTAGCATGGCTCCCCAGCTAACGAGTGTGATGTCTTGACCTTCGCGCAAAACAAAGCATCGGTCCAGTGGCAGAGCTTCTCCATTATCCGGAACCACTTGTTTGACGAGTCGATAGATACGCTTTGGCTCTAGAAAAATAACCGGGTCTGGGTTGCGTATGGCCGCTAGTAAAAGGCCGTAGGCTTGAAAAGGGTTAGACGGAATCACAACCCGTAAGCCAGGAATATGGGCAAATAAGGCCTCTGTGCTTTCACTGTGATGCTCGGGAGCGTGAATACCTCCTCCATAAGGAGCTCGATACACAATGGGGCAATTTAACCGACCGCGAGTACGATTGCGCAGGCGGGAGGCGTGACTCAGTATTTGATTGAAGCCTGGATAGATAAATCCCATGAATTGAAATTCGGCCACAGGTTTTAATCCTTGACTGGCCATGCCAACAGCCATGCCTGCAATCATGGATTCTGCCAGTGGGGTATCTTTGACGCGATGATCTCCGAAGCGTTGAGCAAGACCATCTGTGGCCCGAAAGACACCCCCATTCTTACCCACATCTTCACCAAAGATAATCACGTTATTATCGTGTTCGAGCTCATAGGCCAGTGCTTGTGTGACAGCTTCCACTAAGGTGATAGGGGTCATTGTTGAGCTCCTAAAGCATCGTATTGTTCCCTGTAGGCATCCGGTAAGGTTTCGTACAAGTGATCAAATGCAGCCGTTGGTGGACATGGAGTTTGGTGAAGGTAGGTCTCAACCGCTTGGCTAACCCGTTCATTGCTGCGCGCTTGAAACTGTTCATGATCAGCAGAGGTTATGCCACAGGTTTCGGTTAAATACTGTTTCAGGCGTGAGAGTGGTTCATGCTGTTCAGCCATTTGTCGATCTTCTGATGATTGATAGCGTGTTGCGTCATC
>JABABC010000041.1 GCA_014238445.1 Coxiellaceae bacterium | reverse complement strand
TGGGGCTAAACTTGCTGAAAACCACCTCAAAACGGCATCACTCAATATTAAACAATGCGATATTGTTGAGGCTTCCCCTGCACTCGGCATACATGCAGGCCCAGGAACCATTGGCATTGCCTATCAAGAAGATATATTAATACTGTAGTTGATCAATATGACAGTGTTTAATGCCTTACAGTTCCTCTCAATCAACACCCTGAGCTTTTATCGGTTCATTGTCTTGTGGTGCTGATTGCGCTGGCTTTTCTTGATCTATCGTTCAAGGATGAACTTTTTTTGTTCGCGCTCTTAATTAACACAACATTTCCAGTTATCTTTAACTTTATCTTTATCTTTATCTTTCAAACTAAAGACATGATCTACAAAGCACACAATGAGACCGTCAAGTATGCATTGCACTTCTTTTTCCCTGTAGTTTTTGATGGACGATTAAACACCCTAAAGCCTTGGTTATGAAGGAAGCCAAAGACTATCAGCCTATCTTTATTTGACTAGCGTGTAGTTGATGGGACGCTTACCTTAAACTCGCTTATAACACCGTGACACCACCACCAACCAGTGAAGGCAGCCAGCAACGAGCCATAATCAATGCACATGAAAAAATGCGTTGGCAATGCGTGGTCATACACTGCGATAAGGCAAAAATAGAAGTACACATTAATAATAAATGTGATAACAATGAACTGGGCATCTCATTACTCTCGTCAAGATGGGAATCCTCGCCCCCCACGTTTAAAGGTCCTTCAAAACTGTTTGCCATAGCTAAACTCGCTATGGCATTACCAGGCGCCATCTCTGGCAAACAATGTATCTCCGAAATTAAAGTAATATACTGTGCCCGACGATAAGCATTCATTCCATCCATAGTGAATCTCCCCTGTTTGTCTAATCATCAACAACAGGATATCAAACTGAATAATGATAACATTGATCTAAAGCAAACTATTCATCAGTGCTAGTACAACCCTACAACTTAAACCATCCTTGAAGGTGTTCAAGCGTACTCGGCTTTAAAGTCCCTGCCTGCTGCTCTAATAGGGTTAATGCGGTGAGGTATTGAATTCTACCTGCAACATACTGAATATTGGCATTATATAAATTGGTTTGCTGGTCGATCACATCGAGCAACGTCTGATTTCCGGCATTATAGCCTTCTCTTGTATTTTTCAATGCACTCGCATTTGACTCAACCGCCCTTTTTTCCGCCTTTATTTGGTTGATTCCATTGACCATACTACTAAAGGCACTGTTTGCTAACATGACAGCATTATTATAAACACCCTGACGCTGTGCTTGAGACTTTTGATATAATGCCATGGAGCTCGCTACATCTGCACTCACAGCACCACCTTGAAACCCATCATAATCCACCGTTAACTCATATAAAAAGTGTTCCTCGACATACTCAGGGTCAGTTGGATAATACGATGCCTTTGCTCCTATATTAGGAAAATAACCACCGTGGGATTCACCTAAGGCTGCCTTAGCCACTGCAACTCCTTCACTGGCGGCCTGAATGGCTAAATTTTGATTAGTCACTTTATTCAACCACAAGCTTAACTGATTAGGTTCCGGGTATAACAGCCTAAATGACTTTCTCAACCGTGGCACTTGCTTCAAAGATGTACCGGTCAATTCGATTAATTGCTGTTGTGCATTATACAACTGAATATCAGCTGTCACTAACTGTGATCGATACAAATCATAAGAGGCTTTAATTCGATCTAAATCAGTCACTGTGGCATGGTGCAAACGATAACGCTCCTTCACAGCTTCCATTTGCTGCTTCACGGATTTGACTTGCTCTTGTGTTAATAAGTCGATCTCACGGGTACGGACAACATCCAGATATCGCGAAACCACCCGCTGCATTAAATCTTGCTGTGCGACTGATAAATTAAGAACAGCCTCCCTCACTTGAGCTTGAGCTTTAGAAACACGCTTAATTGCAGACCAATTAAAAACCGTTTGTGTACCATTCACAGCAAAAGAATCAATATCATTATCTGAGTGATTAGACAGCAAGTCACCACTTGCAGAAATTCGAGGGAAAAAAGCCGCCCATGCTGCCTTTGTTGCCTCTTTTTCAGCCATATATTCTGCCTGTGCCTGTAAATAAAGGGAGTCATGCGTTAAAGACTGATGATAAACATCAAGCAATGTACTTGCCATTGCTGACCCCATGCAAGAAAAGAAAATCCCTGCAACTGTTATTCTAAAAATTACTTTTGCCATGTAACTCATTCACTTTTATTGTTCTCGGAAAGCTCGACCAAAACTGTCTTTCACTGGTGTTGTCAAATAACTAAAGAAAGTTCTATTATCCGTAATAACCATTACTTGTACAGGCATACCAGGATATAACTCCTGGTTTTTTGATAAGTTCTTCAACTGGTTATCATCTAATTCAATCTTAGCTTTATAATATAACTCCCCCGTAGTTTCATCGGTAAAGGAGTCAGCGGACACACTCATGACCTTTCCTTCTAAAGTCGGTGTGTTTCTGGTTTTAAAAGCGATCAAGTCCACTTTAGCGATCAATCCTTTATGAACAATATCGATATCCATTGGACTGATTCTAGCATCTATCACTAATTGTTCATCGGGAACAATATCCATTAATGGTTCGCCAGATTTAATCACTCCACCAATCGTATGGATTTTCATATCCACAATCGTACCATTCTGAGGGGATCGAATTTCCGTACGCGTTAAAATATCTCCTTCAATAATTTCCTTTTTCATTAAGTCTGCAATCCGCTGATGCGACTCACGTAACTGCGATAGAATATCTTTCAGTCGATCGGCTTGCATGGTGTATATTTTGGTTTTTGTTTCTCCAATCTTTTGGTTAAGGACTGCTATTTTAGAAACCATTTCACCGCGCACACCCTGTAATCGAGCAGCCGCTCGCTGAAGCTCTAAAAGCTTTGGCTTCTCAATGAGTCGTTTCTCCGCCAACTCTTTCACAGCAGCCACCTCTTCTTGAATCAAATCATACTGCACGATTGTTGACTCAAGCTGTGAGTGAGCGCCTTTGATTTGCTCCTCTAACTGCGTAATTTGCTGCTCCAAAATACTAATATTACCTGAAAAAGAAGCTTCATTTGTTTGGAAAATAGCTTCCTGGCTTTTCATTAGTGCCTGCACTTTAGGATTTATTTTAGCTGCCTGCTCTAACTTTTTATCAAACTGAATCGACTTCGCATTATCTCGTTCAGACGACAACCGTGCTTCAATAGACATCAGGCGGTACAACTCACCCTGTGTCAACTTAAATGCTGCTTGTGACTGTGTGTTTTCCAAAGAAATGAGCAACTGCCCTTTATGGACATTTTCACCATCACGCACATTAATCCGCTGCACAATTCCACCTTCTAAGTGCTGAATCGTTCGACGATTACCCGTTACAACCACTTTCCCAGAAGCAATAGCAGCACTTTC
>JABABC010000091.1 GCA_014238445.1 Coxiellaceae bacterium | reverse complement strand
TGTAATCATTCCTCACCTTCTCATGACGACTTTCGTCGTTCTAAGATTAACCCCGCTCTTTTAGCGGGGTTTTTTTTGCGTAAAAAAACAAATTTATAGTATTTTCTGTTTTATATGTCGATCAGTGAAAAAAAATGAAAAATCTTTTTGGATTAACTATCAGGTGATTAGCGCTGAGAGGGATATGATTTATTCTCCTGATCCCTGAAGCCACATTGACAAAGATTCACGCAGAAAGGTAGGATGTAATTGTTCATCAACCGACATTGATAGACACTGAAGACCCCTGAATATGCTAAGTAATCCCTTGCTTAGCATCCTTGAAAAGCCCCGCTTAGAGCGGGGTTTTTTATGGACAGCCATTTTTTGTTAAGTTATTATGCTGCCCTTTATTTGTGCAGCCCCATCTTCATTAGACATTGTAAAGTCAATCATCTACCATGACCGCAGTCTGAAATGAGGGATTTTTTGTATGAAATTAAGCCAGTTTTTATTACCTGCATTGAAAGAGACGCCGGCTGATGCTGAGTTGACAAGTCATCGTTTAATGTTGCGTGCTGGCATGATTCGTCAGTTAGCCAGTGGGCTTTATACTTGGTTGCCCTTGGGGCTTAAAGTCTTGCAAAAGGTGAGTGCTGTGGTGCGTGATGAGATGGAACGTGCAGGGGCATTAGAACTGTTAATGCCAATGGTTCAGCCTGCTGCTTTATGGGAAAAAAGTGGTCGTTGGGAACAGTATGGTCCTGAGTTGTTACGACTCGATGATCGCCATAAAAATGCTTATTGTTTAGGTCCAACGCATGAAGAGGTCATTACCGATTTATTTAAGAATAATGTAAGTAGTTACAAGCAGTTACCTATGAACCTTTTTCAGATTCAAACTAAGTTTCGTGATGAAATTAGACCACGCTTTGGGGTGATGCGTTCGCGAGAGTTTTTAATGAAAGATGCTTATTCCTTTCATTTAGATGAGGCTTCATTGCAGGTCGGTTATGAGCAAATGGAAGCTGCTTATCATGCCATTTTTACACGTTTAGGGTTGAATTACCGTGCTGTGGAAGCTGACAGTGGTGCGATTGGCGGGGCAGTCTCTCAAGAGTTTCAGGTCTTGGCTGATAGTGGTGAAGATAAAATTGCGAGCAGTGATGCCAGTGATTATGCGGCGAACGTTGAGCGTGCGACGGCATTACCACCAGAACCTTCGACGGGCGTTGAGTGTTTGCCGATGGAGCACTTTGATACACCTGGTGTTAAAACCATGTCGGCATTATCAGCATTGACGGACCGACCAACGTCGATGATGGTGAAAACTTTGTTAGTGCACAGTGATTCAGAAGGATTGGTTGCACTGGTGTTACGTGGCGATCATGAATTAAATGAAATCAAGGTCGCGCAGTTAGAAGGCGTGGCGAGTCCAGTGGTCTTTGCCGGCGAATCAACTGTCCAAGCAGAGTTAGGTGTTGATGTGGGCTCTTTGGGGCCCGTTGGTTTAACAATACCAGTGATTGTTGATCGTGATGCTGCTGTATTAGTTAACTTTATCTGCGGCGCTAATAAGGATGATTGTCATCTCAAACACGTTAATTGGGGGCGCGATGTGCCTTTAGGTCAGGTGGCGGATTTGCGCTATGTTGTGGAAGGGGATTGCAGTCCTGATGGTGAAGGTCGGTTAAAACTGATGCGTGGTATCGAGGTTGGGCATATTTTTCAGTTAGGCGATAACTACTCTAAAGCCATGGGCGCCACAGTTTTGGATGATTCAGGTAAAACACGTCATTTAAGTATGGGGTGTTATGGTATTGGGGT
>JABABC010000042.1 GCA_014238445.1 Coxiellaceae bacterium | reverse complement strand
AGCTGGCTGTTGGTTTTTCAGTGGGCTGTTCTCTATATCCTTATGCACCTTCGCGTTAAGTACTTGTTGAATGATATGATTAATGGCTGTAAGCCAGCCCATTTTTCTTTTTTTGTACCCCAGTTTTTTTTCGTGGGCATTAAAAAAATTAAGGAAGGGGAAACGGAGAGGAATTAAAGATTCTTGTTTTAATTCACTAATCAGATCTTTGTTTTTACTGATGAGCGATGGAAGTTCCTCAGTATACTTATTCAGTGTCGATAACGCGGTACCTGATGTCATGCATGGTTCTCGTTCATTATTTTTTGTAAAATTATACGTGGAATTATTTATTTGAACACTTAAGAAAGTATTAATTGATAGGTTTCAAGTTATTTCAATTGATTGATGATTATTTTTTGGTCATTATCGCGCCTTTCCCTGTGCGGTCTTTTTGTAACAGTGTTTTGTAGTGCCTTCATGCATCAACGATATTATGACTAGATGACCAATTACGAATTATGGAAAATCAGTATCGTAAAAATATCGATCCGTTCATGAGGCAGTGTTAATGATAGATGGCGTTCAATTAACTGCTCCAGAAAAGTTGACGGGTACATCAAAAAACTGGGTGTGGGAGACTCCATGGGATTTTAATGCATATGCAGCAGCATTATGTGCCGATTCAGGGTTTGGTCCTATTAGAGGGAGGGACATAGGTGAGGCTGAATTAGCATTTTTTATATTACTCTCATCACGCCTTAGGGCGAAGAGCTCGCTAATACCGTTGTTGTTTCGGTCCCCCGTTTCTGCGACGACAATCTCACTGTATGGTGGTAATTTTATGATTCGTTCTTGTCTCTGTTTCTGGACAGGGAGAAATCTTTTTATCATTTCGTCTTGCGATCAAGGCAGCGGTGCTTACAGTGTCTTTCGTCGAGCGTTTAAAGTTCCCGTGAAGGTTAATGCCCCTTTGAATTTTTATGGTTTTTTGACGCCTGTTGATGCTAGTGATTTGTCTGAGATGCGTTGTCTTTATGAAGTTGCAGCCTCAGTTTGTCTCAGTTTATATGATTTTTTACAGCCTAATCTTTATCATGCCAGTCAGTTATTGATAAACAAGATTCCGGGCCGCCAAACTTTTCCTGTGTTGCTGACACGGTTTATGGGTAGTTGGTCCAGTCTGAGGTCATTGATCAGAGATCCTATGGTCCTATCCCAAGAGAAGTTTCTTGCCATTATTCAGGCTTATATTGCACTCTGGGATATTCAGAATAATAAGGTCATCCACGGCGATTTTTCGTGTGGTAATGTGGTGTTGTTGCCTTTATCAGCAGGGGCGTACCCCATAGACTGGGAAACCATGAGAAAGAGTCAGTTTGACACTGAAATCAGTGTGCTTCGTGATGATCAAACAGCGGCTTATTTTGATCCTACGACGGGCCCCTTTGAGCAGGGTGTAACTTTCGACGGATTTTCTGTGTCGTTGGAATTATTGATGTTATTGATGCAACCAGATCATCTTCCAACAGTTGTTAGTCTACTGGACCCAGCCAAACAATACCATTCTTCGGGTGACAGTTTCACTTTGAGCCAACGTAAGCAGCATTACGCTGATTTATTTTTCATGTTATCGTGTCAAAGTGATATTTCCGAGGGCTTTAGTGCATTACAGATTATGCCAGGTTTCGATGTCTTAAAGCGATTTATTACTCGTTGTGTAGAGCCTGATGTTGACGCGCGTCCTTTACCGCATGAAGTGTTGTTGGAAGTTGGCGTGGAGGCAGCATTGTTGGATGCCATCGTCATGATGGTTCAATCATTTATGAGTAACTTTCATAAAGTCTCCGTCCTGTTAGAGCATCTTAGTAACCTTGCGCGTCTTCATTTATCAGGGGTTGCCTACTACAAGCCAGTGATGTATCTGATGATGTATGCCCTGCATAGTCGTTCTAGTGATTGTCAGGCATTGGCTCATCAGAAGCAGGTCTTGGATAACATGTTGAGCACACTGACGACTATCCCGAGTAACACTGTGTGTCGAGACATTCAGAACTACTATGATATGCGCTTCCCTTCGAATATTTTACTGGATACGGTTGTGGCTTCGCTGTTTGATGAGGTCATCGCCGATATCACCGATAGTGATGTTGGGGCGTATGCTTTGATTGAGATTGTCGAGGCGGATAACCAGGCTGCAATGCGGCCCTATCATGAGGGTGTTTGTAAGGATTCAATAAAAAGGCGATTGCACGGTGATTTATTGAGCGTTACATTCCAGGGTGTTTCGCCTAAAAAGCAACGATTTGAGGTCAGTGCTTCTCAGTCAGACGTAGTGGGATTTTCTTGCTAGTCGTTATCGCTTTGGGGTGTTGATAAGTATCGCGTATTTCCCCTGTTTTTCCTTAAAATAACATTATATTACGCCATAAAGGTAATAGTTCACCTTAAAAGGCGAGGTTTTATGGTAAGTTACTATTACTGGTCAATTATTGCCATCTGGGTGCCACTGGTTGATAGGTTTGTTGTGAATGCCTGTGAATGATAACGGTTTATTGTTTGCTCTAGTAACCCAGGAAAAGTCGTATAGCCACTTAGTGTTTGGTTACTGTGTGTGCTGTATCGTGTAACCCTAAAGTATGAGTGAGGTGAACTATGCCTACATTAACACCCCCTCAACGCCAAGTATTGGAGCGTATTTATCATGACTTCCTCTATCAGCGGGCAAAAACACAACGCAAAGAATCACCTTATTTAGGACGGTTTGATCCTCAAGGTCGTTGGATTACTGAGGTAACGCTGACAGCAGAGGATTACAAAAGCATTGTTGATTCGTTTGTACAAGATCAAGACCTAACCCCGACAGAGCTTTATCAGTACAGTTCATGGTTACCTGAGGGGTTAAGCTTATACAAAACAATTGTTAATTTTTTCGAACGAGAGCAAAAGCCTTCGATTCAAGACCCAACCCCGACAGAGCCTTCTCTGTGTGGGAAATGGTTACGTGATGCGTTGAGCTTAGCTCGAGATGACTTTAGCGATACCACTCTGTGTAGCATCGATTGCGCACAGGATGAGGCTGCAAAAAAAGTGTTTAACGCATGGCTGCCAGATGTAGGTGGCAAAAGATTGCAGGACTTTTGGGAGTCGGATGGTCGCGGTAGTATTACACCATTACAAGAAGAGCTCGAAAGCCATCAGAGTTTATTATTGCGAGGCTTTGAAAAGTT
>JABABC010000043.1 GCA_014238445.1 Coxiellaceae bacterium | reverse complement strand
TAGTTTTCTATCTTCTCTTGGCCGGGACAGATTGAAGCGTATCAAAGACACTGGTTTGGCAATCAAGGACTTAAAAGCAGAACTGGAATGCCTGCGTCGCGGTACTGGCGATCTGATTAAGGCGATGAATAGCACTATCTCGACTTGTGGGCGTCAAGCAAAATCTGAATTCATTCGGTTTGCGTCTATGAAGGCTGCAATTACACGCAATCAAGAATTCAAACAATCCGTTATGAGCAAGCTCAAAAAAACATTATTAACCTCCCAGCGAGAGTTCCAACAACTGCTACCTGCTCTTTTAGATCGGTTCGCTCAACACATAACATACGATAAAGCGTTGTGGGATGTGGGCCAGTCATGGTCTGAAAATCGTTGCCCGCCTTATGAAAAGCAACAATTAACTGATGGTTTAAATGATGATCACCCATGTGACGGTCAATTTTTTAAGCCTTTATTAGTGTATTACCAAATGCACCATCTTTGCACTGATCCGAATAATCGTGTGGCTGTGTCACTCGGCTATAACGGTGTGGCGAAGGTACTTTCTGCGAGTGATAAAGGTCTGCCTGCTCATATTTTTTTAGAAGGTGATCATCGCGATCCGACAACGATTCATCAACGGTATCTGGCCGCTGCGCAGTGTTTGAAAGATAAGATTCAAGGTATTGCAGAAGCATGTTCGAGTATCGATTCTCATCAGGAGTATCACTTTATCGATGATCAATGCGCTCGCGATGTTTATGATTTTTTCACACAACATCCACAGTTAATCCCTGAAGGCGTGAGGTTGCACTGTCATCGTTATAATTATTACGACCATGTTGTTGGTGGCAAGCCTGTCGAAGCAATTTTTGAAACAGTGGGTGGCGGGATCTCTTGCCCTTCGCATGGTCTGCCTAATGCTGTCGCTGATTCTGGCAGCAGTACAAGGTCGTATTTATTCAATGATGCAAGCATTAGAGAGGAGTGCACTAAAACTGTTGAGCATTTGGTGGACTGTGTGAATGCTCCAGCCCCTTGATGGATAGAAGGATTGAACATTACCGACCCTCTTGTTTGATTGCCTAGGGAATAGATTGCAGTCCAGTCGAGAGTATGAAAAAATCCATTCTCAATGAATGCTTTAATAACGAGGTAAATGATGTCAGTACTGGGGATTGATCTAAAAGTAGGCTTAGCTGAAATGCTTAAAGGTGGTGTGATCATGGATGTGGTCAATGTTGAACAGGCTAAGATTGCCGAAGCTGCAGGTGCGGTTGCCGTTATGGCGTTAGAGCGTGTGCCGGCAGATATTCGAGCTGATGGTGGAGTGGCACGTATGAGTGACCCTCAAATGATTCAAGAGATCATGGACGCTGTCTCTATACCGGTGATGGCGAAAGTGCGTATTGGCCATTTTGTCGAAGCGCAAATCTTAGAATCCATGGGTGTGGATTATATCGATGAAAGTGAAGTCCTTACCATGGCAGATGAGGCTTATCATATTAATAAGCATGATTTTAAGATTCCTTTTGTGTGCGGGTGTCGCAACTTGGGTGAGGCATTACGCCGTATTGGTGAAGGTGCGGCTTTATTAAGAAGTAAAGGTGAGGCGGGTACCGGCGATGTGGTTGAGGCTGTTCGTCATATGCGCAGTATTCAAAGTGAGATAAAACGACTCACCACCTTGCGTGATGAAGAATTGATGACTGTTGCAAGGGATATGGCTGCACCGTATACGTTGGTTAAACAAGTCGCTAAGGAAGGTCAATTACCCGTACCATTATTTGCAGCGGGGGGTGTTGCAACACCGGCAGATGCCTCACTGATGATGCAGTTAGGTGCTGAAACCGTTTTTGTGGGTTCGGGTATTTTTAAATCCAGTAATCCCAAGCCACGCGCTGAAGCGATTGTTCAAGCAGTCACTCATTACGAAGACCCTGCGGTGTTAGCGCGTGTGTCTAAAAACTTAGGTGAGCCGATGGTGGGTATTAACTGTTCATCATTGTCTGAGGATGAAAAGCTGTCACTCTGTGGTGTCTAAGACTGTGGCTAAGATCGGTGTTTTAGCTTTGCAGGGTGGTTATGCACGCCATGGCGATCAGTTGGATCGTTGTGGTGTGCCTTGGTGTTTCGTTAAGCAACCTCATCAGTTATCAGACGTCGCTGGGCTGATTATACCCGGCGGTGAGTCAACGGCTTTATTAAAACTCATGACACCTTTTGGGTGGCAATCTGCTATTACCGATTTTGTTGAGCAGGGTGGGGCTGTGTTAGCCACCTGCGCTGGGTTAATTCTAGCTGCACACACCGTCACACCAGAGCAAGCTTCGTTATCACTGTTACCGATCACGGTTGAGCGTAATGCCTATGGTCGCCAGCGTGAGAGTTTTGTGGCACAAGGGCAATGCACTGATGCTGTTTTTGGCGAAGGGGCTTTAGACATGGTATTTATTCGAGCACCTCGTATTACGTATGCAGAGGCTAATGTGCGTATCTTAGCAACGTATCAAGACGAGCCTATGTTAGTGCAGCACGGCCGTGTGATCGCGGGCTCTTTTCATCCTGAGCTGTCCGACAGCACGCTTGTGCATCGTTATTTTTGTCGGCAATCAGGTTTAAACCGATGAAGTGATTCTTTTTTAATAAGCGATCAATGCATGATTTAGCAGCTTATTACAAGACTTTTCAGGAGCTGGCCCGTTGGCCTCACAGGATAGTGGCTGTATTGAAGGCTGCGCCAGTACCCCCTTGCTCGAGCGCAGTGCAACCATTCCACTGGCACTGTAACTTGTGGAAAAAACCGCGTCTTTTTCAATTAAAGGCAACCTGTTACTCTGGTCGTGTGCACTTTGGTCGATGTTGGTGGTAAAGCTGCGCTACAGTTTGAACTAGAGGTTCTTTTACATTTCAATCTATCATCAATGACTAAACGTAACGCTGAAAATCCTATGTGCCGTACTGTAAACGTTCTATATTTCATTGTTTAAAGCTATTGATTGGTTTACGATACATGTCAAATAAATTTAAAGTCAATATCAATGAATGATTTACAAAAAAACATCCTCATTACTGGAGCAGCCAGTGGATTAGGTAAGGCGATAGCCAAACTCTATGCCACCCAGGGGTGGAATATATTAGTCGTCGATATTCAAGACCAGTTGGGCCAACAATTTGTTGATGCATTAAATGCCAATGGCCAGTCAGCAGAATATTACCATTGCGATATTGGACAAAAACAAAATTTTGATGATTTGTTTGATGCTGTCAGTGCCAAACATGAATGCATCGATGTGCTCATAAATAATGGGGCCATTGCCAGCTCGGGGACTTTAGAAAGCACCACTGAGGAACAGTGGAGGCGATTGATTGATGTAGATTTAATGAGTGTGATATATGGAACCATGGCGATGTTACCTTTGTTGCGAAAATCACAAAAAGCCCATATTGTCAGTACGGCTAGTTTTGCAGGCATTGTATTGATGCCTGGCATGATGACTTATAATGTGGCTAAAGCTGGTGTGGTAGCTTTTTCAGAAACATTGCAAGGCGAGTTGGCGTTAGAAAATATTGGAGTGAGTGTGGCTTGTCCAGCATTTTTTCAGTCTAACCTGGTGAATTCTATGATGGAAGCTTCAGAAGAGACGAAAGAGTTTATTAATAAGCAAATGCAAACTTCTGGCGTCACTGCTGAAGATGTGGCGGCTGATATTTATAAAGCAGTGGAAAATAATACCTTTATGATTATCAGTCACAAACAATCCAAGAGGCAATATCTGTTAAAACGGTGGCTTCCAAATTTTGTTTTGAACAAAAAAGCACAAATTTTTAAAAAAATAATGCAAGACACAAAAAACTAGATGAGAAACAATTGAACAAGTGGATGATATACGGTGCCAATGGTTATTCCGGTAACTTAATAGCATTACAGGCTAAACAACAAGGATTGAAGCCCGTTCTTGCGGGTAGAAATAAAGAAGCCATCAAGGCACTAGCAGATCAGTTGTCTCTTGATTACCAGGTTTTTGATTTATCAGATCAAGATACTATTGTCGAAAATTTACAAGCTATGGCTGCTGTCATACATTGCGCAGGCCCCTTTTCACAGACGGCTGAACCCATGATTCAGTCGTGTTTGCACAGCAAAACGCATTACCTTGATATTACGGGTGAAATTGCTGTTTTTGAAATGGCGAAATCCTATAATGAGCAGGCGCAAGCTGCTGGCATTGTTATCTGCCCAGGTGTTGGATTTGACGTGATACCAACGGACTGTTTGGCCTCTCAATTAAAATCATTGATGCCCGATGCTACACACCTAGCACTGGGATTTGATTCTGAATCTCGTTTGTCTCCAGGTACAGCTAAAACTTCAGTTGAAGGGTTATCACAAGGTGGAAGGGTGCGAAAGAATGGTGCAATCATCAAGGTGCCATTGGCCTACAAAACCCGAAAAATAGATTTCGGGAATGGTGAAAAACTAGCCATGACAATTCCGTGGGGAGATGTTTCAACGGCCCATTTCACTACAGCAATTGATAATATAGAAGTGTATATTCCAGCCTCACTAAAGCAGGTGAGAAGGTTGAAGGCAATGAATTACTGCCGTCCATTATTGGGTTTGGCTTGTGTTCAGAATTTCATAAAAAAGCGCATCGAAAACACCGTTAAAGGCCCAAGTGACAAACAAAGAGATGAACAAAAAACCTATTTGTGGGGTGAGGTCAAAAACGCCAATGGTGCAATTAAACAACTCAGAATCATTACGAGTAATGGTTATACATTAACCGTCGCTGGTGGATTGAAAATGCTGGAATACACGCTGAAAACCGATAAATCAGGCTATTACACTCCTACTACGTTAGTTAATGATCAGTTGATGAGTGACATACACTAAGTTTAAATCGTGAGAAAGCAACGCCAACAACCATGGTAATCACTGTTGAATGCAAGGATAAGGGTAGTCTCACATCAGAAAGCAAGCTAGCAGCGTCCCGTGTTTTAACGATAGGGTCTCTTGAAAATGTGGTTATGTTGAATGTGAGCATGTCAATCTAGGGTGTTAAAATCATCGCTGATTCACCTTGTGTCGACGCGCTTTATCCCGCAAGGTGACGTGGATAATGTCGATAATAACACTCGCTCTGCATCAATTTTTAACCTTATTTTTATATTAAGGGGTTTAATCTACCTTAATTGCTTTAAGTTTGAACCTTAGGTTTTTTAATCTACCTTAAATTTTATAATCATGATCTTGGATTTATTTATGATGAATAATCAGTATGTTATTAATAAAACCGCTGTTTGGTTTATCAAAAACCGCGTGTTTTTAGGTGTAAAAAACGGGATGAATTCTTAAATAATTTAATATTTCCTCTTAAATTTAATACTTCCTTAAGGTTTTTGGGGTATTATTTGTTCACCGTGTCATGATTTATTCGCTG
>JABABC010000044.1 GCA_014238445.1 Coxiellaceae bacterium | reverse complement strand
GCTGCTCATCTTGTGCATGGTTTATTGTATTTGATAACTATTGTTGTGCCATTATCGGGTTGGATCATGTCAACGGCAGGAGGGCATATTACCAGTGTCTTTGGTTTATTTACTGCAAATGCACCTTGGGTAGGCAACAATCCCGAGCTGGGTCGCTTGATGTCACAGTTCCATCACTGGGGGGCCTGGGTTATTGTCGCGCTGTGGGTTGTGCATGTTGGCGCTGCATTACAGCATCATTTTATTAATAAGGATGATATTGTGAAGCGCATGTTGCCTGGCGTCAAACCACTGACAGAAATACGCAAGAAATACTGATTACAATAACATAAAACAGCACCCCCCCAGACTAGCCAAGGCATTACCATGCTTCGTAGTGTTTTCAATACCACCAGACCCATCTCCCTACTAAGCTATTTAAATGCCATTTCCATCCAGACATATTTCCAGACATATTTACAGTATTAAACAAAAGAATCACTCAACCTATATGACTGCTGAATCATCTGAATCATCACTATCAATCGCTGACATATCATTGCTAGCTTTATAATAGGCCGCATCTAAGCCTGCTCGTATTGCTTTATCCAACCCATTATCACGCATCCCCTGAATGGCAGCAGACGTCGTTCCTGCGTAATCCAAACACACTTGCGCACGTGCTTGAGGTGATAAATCATCGACAGCCATGAGCTGACCGATGCCTGAAAAAAGCTGCCGAATGGCTTGCTCGGCTAATTCCTGAGAAAATCCTTTTACGATGGCTGACTCTATCATACTGCCTGCCATTGCCGTTAACACACCTTGCCCTTAACCGGTTAATGCTGTGAAATACTCAAGCTGTTTTTCATTTTCACACACATGGGCATGACCAAAGGCTGTCAAGATACGACGCAACCAATCTTGATGCGTTAAAGATAAATAACGTGAATACCAAGGTGTAAATGACTCACCAATCTCAATAGCCGCATTAGGCATTGCTCGAGCTACCGATGTGGCGTTCGTTAACTCCACTAAGCGCTCTATCGTCACACCTGCCATCACTGACAGCAATAACTGTGAGTGCAATGTAAAATTCACACCCACTAACTGTTGAGGGCGCACTGACAAAATAACCACATCACAGGCATCTGCTAAAGCTTGATGATTCTCAGTATAGTGTATTGGTGAATCAGCCCACTGTCCTGACAGCCGAGCACCAGAACGATTAGCTATCCATAACTGATCGGGCGACACCACAGCTTGACCTAATAAATGCTGCGCGATTCCTTGCCCAATCCAACCAGTACCGCCAATAATACCAACCGTAAATCCTGCCATTAGGCATCGCCTGAGTCTGAAGGCACTTTACCTAACTGCGCCAACTTCATCGCCAGCATTGGATCTGTAGCACCCAACTGAGACAGTGCCTGCTGAGCCGTTTGATAAGCCTTACGAGCTTGATCCACCTTACCTTGCGCCTGATAAATATCGCCTTGAATCAAGGCCACTTGTCCTTGATAGACTTTGCCGTCAATCGTCGATAAGACGGTCATCGCCTTCTTGTACTGCTTCATGGCCAATAACACACGCGCCTTTCTTAAAGCCGCAAGCTTTTGAAATGCAGCAATCCGACTATGATCCTGCACCCATGTCAATTGCATGATTGCCTGATCAAGCTGCTGATCATCAACCTCCTGCTTGGCTAACAATAGATGTGCAAACGTAGGATAAGGCGTCGCCTGATATTGCTCATCGAGTGATGCCACAATCGAACGGCCCTGCTTATCGGCAGGCTTCTCTAAACTCGCGAGTTGCATGTAGAGCGCTGAGGCCTGAGTACTACGATCAGCTTGATGTTGATGCCAATAACGCCAACCGTACCCTAATGACAAACCCACTAGAATGGCGAACAACAAACCCCAACCATATTGTTTCCACCATTTTTTAAATAATTCAATTTGTTCCTTATCTGATAGATCATCGATCATGACACCTCTCCTTTAAAAAAATCTAACAACGCTGGAAGCGACAACGATTGCTGCTTAAACTCCCTATCTCGCAAGTGCTTCAACGTAACAGTTTGAGACGCACATTCTGCCTCACCGATAATGCAAGCCCACTGCGCACCGCTTTGGTCTGCCTGCTTGAATTGACTTTTCATGCTGGCTGCGCTGGCTTGCATCATGACACCTAATGTTGGCACGGCATCACGCAATTGCTCAGCTAACACTAACCCTTGAGCCATCGCAGATTCACCCACTAAAATAATAGACACATCCGGGGCTTCCAGTAACGTTCCTTGTTGCTGCAACAATAAGACCAAACGCTCTAAGCCCATGGCAAATCCCACAGCCGAGGTTGGCTTGCCGCCTAAACGCTCAATGAGTCCATCGTATCGACCACCCGCACACACCGTGCCTTGAGCACCCAACTGAGATGTTGTCCATTCATACACTGTATGACAGTAATAATCCAAGCCTCTCACTAATTGAGGATTACAGTGATATGGCACACCCACTTGGTCGAGTAAGGTTAATAAACGCTGAAAATGCAACTGAGACTCATCACTCAAGTCATCGCCCATCACAGGCGCATCGGCCAATAAGGCTTGAATAGCCGGCTGTTTACTGTCTAGTAAACGAAGCGGGTTATGGGTTAAGCGTCGAAGTGATTCATCATCCAGCTCATCACGATGTGACTCAAAATACGCCACCAAACGCTCACGGTAGTGCTGACGACAAGTCGGGCTCCCTAAGGTATTTATCTCTAATGTGACT
>JABABC010000120.1 GCA_014238445.1 Coxiellaceae bacterium | reverse complement strand
GCTTCTACCGGTAAGCGTGAAGCCTTAGAGCTGCGTGATGGAGATGCTAAACGTTATGGTGGTAAAGGGGTGTTGAAAGCGGTGTCGCATGTGAATGGTCCAATTCGTCAGGCATTAGTGGGCCAAGCCTCTGATATTCAAGAGACAGTTGATATGACCCTGTTGGAGCTCGATGGTACGGATAATAAAAGTCAATTGGGTGCGAATGCCATATTAGGCGCATCGTTGGCAGTGGCTCATGCAGCAGCGGCCGATCATCAATTGCCTTTGTACCGTTACTTGGGTGGTCAAGGCCCTTATACCATGCCGGTACCGATGATGAATATCATTAATGGTGGTGCGCATGCGAACAATAATTTAGACATTCAAGAATTCATGATTTTACCAGTGGGTGCGCCGTCTTTCTCAGAAGCTTTGCGTTACGGGGCTGAGATTTTTCATGCGTTGAAAAAGCGCTTAGTGCAACAGGGACTCGTGACGGCTGTTGGTGATGAGGGTGGTTTTGCACCCGATTTACCCAACAATGAAGCGGCTATGGAATGCATTCTAGAAGCTATCAGTGATGTGGGCTTGCGTGCAGGTTCTGATATTTATTTAGGTTTAGATTGTGCGAGTTCAGAGTTTTATCGTGATGGTAGTTACCATTTATCATCAGAGAATTTGCAGTTGAGTTCAGAAGCGCTGATTGACAAGATGGCTACTTGGGTGCGCGATTACCCGATTTTATCCATTGAAGATGGCTTAGATGAGGGGGACTGGGCTGGTTGGTCTCTATTAACTCAGCGTTTAGGTGATCAAGTTCAGTTGGTGGGTGATGATTTGTTTGTGACTAACCCCAAAATATTCGCGCAAGGCATTGAGCAGCAGGTGGCGAATGCTATTTTGATTAAGTTCAACCAAATTGGCACATTGTCAGAAACCTTGGCTGCGATTGGGTTGGCTAAACAGGCTGACTACGGCATTGTCATTTCTCATCGATCCGGTGAAACAGAAGATGTCACGATTGCCGATTTGGCGGTGGCCACAGCGGCAGGCCAAATTAAAACCGGTTCCTTGTGTCGCTCAGATCGTGTGGCTAAGTACAATCGATTGCTAAAAATCGAGCAAGAATTGGGTGTGAATGCACCTTATGCGGGTATGCAGGTATTTTCTGGGTTGAAAGAAAGGGCTGCTCAAAGCGAAAAAAGTGAGTGAAATGAGCTGAATAGCTGTTTTTTTTAATGTCTCTGATATATTATCGATCATAATAGACTGTGATTTTTATAATGACGAGAGCATTATGGCAAGATGGTTGGGCTCAGGCCTGATAGCAACACTGATTTTCATGCAGTACCAGCTGTGGTTTATGCCGGGTGGTGTGGCTAGTGTTTGGGACCTGAGTGGTGATATTCAACAGTTAGAGCAAAAAAATCATGTATTACATGAAGGTAATCAAGCCATGCTCGCTAATATTCAACAACTTAAAAGCGGTCATCATGCGATTGAAGCAGAGGCTCGCAATGAGCTCGGTATGATTAAGCGTCATGAAGTGTTTTACCAGGTTATTGACGATTGAAATCCGATTCTAATAAGCAACAAAAGTTTTGGGCGGTTATTCCAGGTGCGGGTCTAGGGCAACGTTTCGGCGCTGATTGCCCTAAGCAGTATGCTTCATTATGTGGTTTGCCTATCATTCGACATACCTTAGATACCTTTTTGCAGCATCCACTGATAGAAGCCGTGGTAGTGGTGGTGCATCCTGAGGATCAGTATTGGTCAACGGTGTATGCTTCAGAGCCTCGGCGGTTATGGGTCACTACCGGTGGTGAGCAGCGCGTTGATTCGGTGTTGCAAGGGTTGTGTGCACTCGAAGGGCAAGCTGATGAAAATGATTGGGTGTTAGTGCATGATGCTGCCCGACCGTGTTTGCCTTCTCAAGCGATTCAACGGTTAATTGACCAGTGTCAGCATGACCCTGTGGGTGGTTTGTTGGGCATGCCAGTCACTCATACGTTAAAGCAGGTGAGTGCAGAACAAGCGGTAGAGAATACGGTATCACGTGTCGGTGTATGGGAAGCACAAACTCCTCAAATGTTTCGTTATGGCTTGTTGAAAGCCGCATTAAGCACGTTAACCCCCAGTGATCGCCTGACGATTACGGATGAGGCGAGTGCTATGGAGCGTCAAGGGGTGTCACCTCGCATGGTCATGGGTGATGCGTCTAATATTAAAGTCACACACGCTGAAGATTTAGCTTTAGCGGAATGGTATATACAGCAGGAGACAGCATCATGATGCGAGTAGGATTTGGTTATGATTCCCATCGATTTTGTGAAGGTGACCACATCATGGTTGGTGGTATGAAGGTTCCACATCATGCAGCGTTTGTGGCACATTCAGATGGTGATGTGTTATTGCATGCCGTGGGCGATGCGTTATTGGGTGCTGCTGCTTTAGGCGATATAGGGCAACATTTTCCTGATACAGATTCAGTATACGAAAATGCCGATAGTGCGGTATTAGTCCGGTATATTTTAGGCCTGTTAACCGAGCGATCTTTTATTGTGCACAATATCGATGCGACTTTGATTGCAGAGGAGCCAAAATTTTCACCGCATATGGTCGATATTCGTCGTTCTTTAGCTGATATTGTAGGCTTGCCGGTCTCTCAAGTGAGTGTTAAAGCGACCACTAATGAGAAAATGGGTTCGTTAGGGCGTAGTGAAGGTATCGCAGCCCATGTGGTGTTGCTGATAGCCAGTGGTTGATCGTCCGTGAGGTTTTTTGTGGTGAGGCAGCTTGGGTGTTTTGTATTTAACCGTGTTACAGGTTATGCTTTATAGGTTGATCAATTGATTTTTCATTCATTACAAGGAGTTAGTTATGAGTTCATGTCATACGGGGTGTCGATTGAAGCCTTGTGCGCTAGGTGCTGCGATTGCTATTTTATGGGCGCTGACTTTGCTGCTGATTAGTTTATTAGCGATTTTTTTAGGAGTTGGGTTTCCTTGGTTAGGGATTATTGCCTCTTTATACGTAGGTTTTAGTTTAACGATTGGGGGTATCATTATTGGGCTAGTATGGGCCCTGATTGATGGTTTTATCACAGGTGTTGTGTTGGCTTGGCTCTATAATTGGTTGTCTGGGTGTTGTCACGCAAAATCAGAGGTATCAGATCACTGATCTGACGAAGTTAAGATACTGTCAGATACCCAGCTTATGCTGGGTATTTTTTTATCCGCATTATATCGGTATGATGCAGTCACCACAGTATCGTTGAGTGAGAGAGTCATGCTTGATCAACCCTTACAATTGGGTGCGTTAACCCTATCTAGCTCTTTATTGCAGGGCCCATTAGCGGGCTATAGCTGTGCACCGTTTAGAAAGCTAGTGTGGCAGTTTGGGGGTGTGGGGTATTGCACCACGGAAATGCTGTCAGCGCATAACATTGTTCAACGACCGAGCCAGCCAGCACGATATCGTTTGCGGGATAGCAGTGAGTCCGTGTGGTCCGTTCAATTGGCGGGTAGTCAGCCTGATATTTTATCAAAGGCAACCGCCATTGTGGATGGTTGGGGGGCTGAGATTATTGATCTGAATTGTGGTTGCCCTCAACCTAAAATACGAAAACGTAAGATGGGATCGCGTTTATTGAGTGATCCTGAACATTTATATCGTTGTGTCAAAGCCATGCGTGAAGCTACTGATCGGGTGTTAACGGTTAAAATTCGTATTGAGCCTGATGATATGGAGGCAAATCGTCAAGTAGCAGAAGCGATTAACGCTGCAGGTGCCGATGGTTTAATTGTGCATGCACGACATTGGACAGAGCGCTATGATGTGCCGGCACGTTGGTCTGCCATTCGACCATTGGTGGATTGGGTGTCCATACCGGTGATTGCCAATGGCGATATCGATTCATTAGCAACATTAAAAGCAGCCCAGAAAGCTTCAGGGTGTGCGGGAGTGATGATTGCTCGAGCTGGGTTAGGCCGACCCTGGTTATTTCATCAGTTGATTCAAGAGCATCAAACAGGCCAATCGTTTCCGGTGTCTTTAGTCCAACAAGGGGAGTTATTGCTGCAGCATGTTTCTGGTTTGATGGCTATTGAAGGGGAGCGCTTGGCATTGTTGCAGGCGCGCAAACTGGTTGCGTATTATTTTCCAATGGTTACACTATCGGATCATCACATGGTCATGAAAAATCAGCTGAGCACGCTATCTGACTTAAAGGCATTATTGGCATTACTCTTGTCACAGTATGAAATGGAAACACTATGTTAGAAATTAATCCTCTGAGAGAACTATTACAGGACTTAACTGCACGTTTAACAGCGCTTCGGGGGTATCTTTGACTATGCTGGTAAGGCACAGCGTCTATTAGAAGTTCAACGTGAATTAGAAAATCCCGATGTATGGAATGATCAAGCACAGGCTCAAGCCTTAGGTGTTGAGCAATCACACTTAGAAAGTGTGGTGAATGGAAGTGATGATTTACACGCTCGCTTGCAAGAGGCGGCCGAACTATTAGAGTTAGCTTATAGTGAGAATGACGCGGATACCGTTCATGAAATAGAAGCGGATACGCATACTGTGCAGGCTTTAATAGAGCGTATGGAATTTCAGCGCATGTTTTCGGGTAAAATGGATGCTAATCATGCATTTTTAGAAATTCAGTCAGGGTCGGGTGGTACTGAGGCGCAAGATTGGGCTGAGATGCTGTTACGGATGTACTTGCGATGGGGTGAAGCGCATGGGTTTAAAACCACGTTAATGGAAGTCTCTCCCGGCGAGGTGGCAGGCATTAAAAGTGCAACGATTCGACTGGAAGGTGAATATGCCTACGGCTGGTTACGTACCGAAACGGGCGTGCATCGATTGGTGAGGAAATCCCCGTTTGATTCAGGTTCACGACGTCATACGTCCTTTGCATCGGTCTTTATCTCGCCTGAGATTGATGATGACATTGAGATAGATATTAATCCTGCAGACATTCGTACGGATACCTACCGTGCCAGTGGTGCGGGAGGTCAGCACGTCAATAAAACGGACTCAGCCATTCGTCTCACGCATGAGCCCACAGGGATTGTGGTGCAATGTCAAAGTGATCGCTCACAACATAAAAACCGCGCGCAAGCGATGAAACAACTCAAAGCCAAGTTATATGAATTCGAAATGCAAAAGAAGCAAGCTGATCAACAAGCTTTAGAGGCGACGAAGTCTGATATCAGTTGGGGTAGTCAGATTCGTTCTTATGTATTAGATGCTTCCCGCATTAAAGACTTACGCACGAATGTTGAAACCTCCAACACGCAAGCTGTGTTGGATGGTGACATCGATCAATTTATTGAGGCAACGTTAAAATTGCAGGGTAGCACTGAATAGCGTTTCAGGTCTTATTCCTGGCTGACGGTGGAGTGAGTGGGGTTCTTACTGCACAATGTTTTCTAGATAATTTTTTAATACGGTTTTGATAATGGCCAGTAACAGGGCAAGACAGAGTAGCAGAGCAAAGATAAGGTACCCTGGATCATGAACGGCCATGGCTAAGGCGATGCCGGTGGCGGGTGGGTGCGTGATGTGCAGTAATGAAAAAAGGTACAGGATGATCAGCATGGCAATAAAAATCATGATGATCGTGAGAGTGAAGGGCTGGAAGTGTTGTGCGAGTGTGGAGTAAACACTGATCACTGATAAAAGTTCACGTAGGGATAAGGTGATGATAAGAGCAATGCTATAGCTCAGCATAAATTGTTTATTTTGTGCGCTGACTGTGTCTGGTGTTAAAAATAAGATGGTGGCACTGGATGCTAGGGATGTGGCTCCAATTACCCAGAATAGATGATCACTTGAATAGTGTTTAAGAATGATGAGTGTGAGTAAAATAAAGCCCGTTGTGATGAGTATTTGTAAAAAGCGGTGCAGGTGATAAGAAAAAGATCGCATGGTGTTAAACCTATAAATCAATAGTTTAGTCAGTATCTCTGAAAGTCAGGAGGTGATCAAGTTGCTTCCAGAGTCGGGTTTGATTTTGTTTGAGAAAATGGGTTGAGTCGATAGCAGTTGAGTTGTGATTGCTACCGTGCTTCGCTATGATACCCTTCTTTTGATGGCAATACGGGGATCCACGTGACTAGCAGCGATACAGCAGACTCAAATAAAGTGTTACCTTCCTATAATGAGCAAGTGCAGCAGCGTCGACAGAAGTTGGCGGCATTGAATGAGTCATCTTCCCAGGCCTTCCCGAATGATTTTAAGCGTGAAGATGTTGCGGCTACCTTGCATCAAGCTTTTGATGAGAAAGATAAGGAAGCACTAGAAGCGACACCTGTTTCTGTTGTTGTGGCAGGGCGTATGATGTTGCGTCGTGTGATGGGTAAAGCGAGCTTTGCGACGCTTCAAGATATGTCAGGCCGCATTCAACTCTATGTGACTCGTGATACCTTGCCTGAAGGGGATTATGCACAATTTAAACAATGGGACTTGGGCGATATTGTGGGTGCACGTGGTGTGTTATTTAAAACCAAGACGGGCGAATTGTCAGTGAAAGTCTCTGAGATACGATTATTGACGAAATCGTTGAGACCACTGCCGGATAAATACCATGGTTTAGCTGATCAAGAGCAGCGTTATCGTCAGCGTTATTTAGATCTGATGGTGAATGAAAAAACACGGGATATCTTTCGTGTGCGTTCAGCGCTCATTGCGGGCATGCGCCGTTATTTCGATGATCATGACTTTTGCGAAGTGGAAACACCCATGATGCAAGCGCAAGCGGGTGGTGCAATCGCGAAGCCATTTATTACCCATCATAATGCGATGGACATGTCATTGTATTTGCGGATTGCACCAGAACTGTATTTAAAACGTTTGGTTGTTGGCGGCATTGAGCGCGTGTATGAAATCAATCGTAACTTTCGTAATGAAGGGATTTCTGCGCGGCATAATCCCGAGTTCACTATGTTAGAGTTTTACCAAGCATTTGCAGATTACACCGATATGATGGATTTTACTGAGGCATTGTTTCAACATCTAACAACCACCGTATTGGGTAGTCCACGTTGTCCTTGGCAAGGTGGTGAGATTGATTTTTCGCAATCGTTTGTACGTATGAGCATGAAAGCCTCGATCATGCATTACCATCCCGAGATAACTGAAGCTGAACTGATGAATCAAGATCAAGCAGCCGCCATCGCAACACTACATGGTGTGAAGGTCACGGACGCTATGGGTTTAGGTAAGTTACACATGGAGCTGTTTGAAGTCTTGGTCGAGGATCAATTAATTCAACCCACTTTCATCACAGAGTTTCCTAAAGAGGTCTCACCGCTTGCGCGTGCGAATGATCACGATCCTTTTATTACGGATCGTTTTGAGCTCTATATTGGTGGTATGGAAATTGCCAATGGTTTTTCAGAGTTAAATGATCCTGATGATCAAGCGGAACGTTTTCGCCAACAGTTAGCTGATCGTGAGGCGGGTGATGATGAAGCGATGGGTTTTGATGAAGACTACATTGCCGCATTGGAATATGGGTTGCCGCCAACCGCGGGTGAAGGCATTGGTATCGATCGCATGGTGATGTTATTCACCGATTCGCCCTCCATTCGTGATGTGATCTTGTTTCCATTGTTGCGTTCGAAGAAGACTAAGGCTGAATAACTAAGGAGCAACAGGAGAAGTGTTTGCACACTATGCTGCGCATGAGTCATGTTGATGAATCGTTAGCGTTACTGAAATGATAGACTAACTCTTTTTGTGTTTGATAGGGATCATTAGTAGGGAGTCATGAATGAATAAATTGTTGGTTTTTTGAGTTTCATGTTACCTGCCTGTTCATCTCACAGCTTTCAGTTGGAGAGTCCGGATTTTAAAAACAATGCGTATATTCCACATAAGTACGCTTATTGTCAGTCTGATGGTCAAGGGCGTATTAAAGCAGGTGGAAATATGAGCCCACCTCTCGCTTGGTCTTCGCCTCCTAAAGCCACTCGATCTTTTGTGTTATTAATGAGTGATTCATTTATTCCTGATTCTTCTCGTGCCAATCAGCAAGGATATTCTTTAGATCAATTAACGCCCCGTATGACTGATTATCATTGGGTGTTAGTGAATATTCCAGACAGTTTATCATCCTTGCCAGCAGGTGCAGGATCTAAGGGTATTGTGCCAGGGGGTAAACCACCTGGTGACACAATGTATGGATTGGGAGGATTAAATAACTTTGGTCCTAAATTTAAATCCTCAGCCACAACTCAGTTATTAAGTTTGGTTGAAACCAATCAATCATGGCAAGGTGTGTATGGACAGTATGATGGGCCATGCCCACCGTGGAACGATAAAGTGATTCATCACTATCTGTTTGCGCTTTACGCGCTAGATGTAGCGCAATTAGATTTGCCTCACAATGGGTGTTTCACAGGCAGTCAAGTTCTTCAAGTGATGCAGGGACATATACTTGCGATTGCGACCTTAGGTGGTAAATACACAACCTATAGACATTAAATCTCTTTAGACTTTTTAAAATAGTGGGTTATTAGTCTATGATAGCAAGAAATATCCACTGTTATTGGGGTGCTATATCGCTCGAAGGTGTCAAGAAACCCTGGTCGATACGTCAGGCTTAGCATCATTCAACGTGTTTGCTGTGGTTCGCGCCACAGTAAACTGTATCCCTAGAAAATGAAAACCTTTATTAACTGACCCCATGCGTGTTTTCTTCAGCGCGGCGGTTTAAAGACAGTGCGGTTAATGTGATGTTCGGTGAAAGTTAAGCCCTGTTATTTGCGGGCAGTTTCACACCTATAAAATTAAAGAACTACTGTAAAACAGACACTTAAATGTAGTCGAAAAAAACACCGGAGAGATAGTACTATAATAGTAAAGGACTAAAAAAAAAGGAGTAATGAAATAAAAATCCTATTAATGGCTACTTAGTGGTAGCAGGGATGGTTGGACCAGTGATGCCGATACAGGCGGCATCCACGGCGCTTGCAGATTACGTGGTTGATGTAAGTGTGCAAAAGGAGACTGGCTCTGGGGAAGAGAAAAAAAAAGACGGTGAAAAACTGAAAACAACACCGTGCTGCGGATCGCCGGGTGCGACAGGGTGGTGCAAAACGTGCTAGTGAAGGCGCCAATGCTTGTGCGTCAGCCGTTTAGATTGAGGTAACTATTAACCGGAGGAAGGTGGGTGAATAGGCAGTGGGCGCGTTGTGGCGGTGCTGCATCATTACAACTGAGTGTATACTAGGCATTTGAGGCTAGTGATTTGCTTTGATGATCGATGTTGGGTCAGCTGGAGTGGTGGAGTTGATCCATGGTTTCAACCAGTAGGTGATCGGGTATCACAGCCAGTACTTGATAAGTATGATCAGACAGTGTGGCAACACTCATAATAATCCCTGCCTCACGATCATCTGAGAGTAATAAGGGGTCACCTGCTTGGGGAGAGGTTTCAGTTTTCAATGTGAGTGTGTGTAGGTGTCGTTTGAGCTTGCCTAAATGTTGTGTGCGAGCAATCACTTCTTGGCCAACAAAGCACCCTTTGGTAAAACTCACAGCGCCTAACTGGTCTAAATTCAACATTTGCGGTAAGCATGTTTGGCTGGTGCGGGGTTCAATCAGTGTTAGTTGGTGATCAACCAACCACTGTTGCCATTGGCTTGATTCACGCCATGTAAAGCTTTGCTCACAGAGTGCTGTTTCAAAGGATGGGGTGTGCTCACTGGGGATCACAAAAAATTGATAAGAACTCGTGGGTGTGAGTGAAAATTGCAAAGATGCTTGAGTGAGGTCAGCGGGAAGTGTTACGGATTGTGTGCTGCAATAATAGTGCCATTCTGGTTCTTTGAACCTTAAGGTGACTTTCGAAAAGGGTGCGTAGCGACCTAATATTTCAGTGAGTATAGGGATGTTAGTTTCAGGCAGTAATAAGCTGTAATTATCCTTCCAAAAGAGCAAAAAAAAGGTTGCAATCACTCGACCTTTGGGGTCACAATACGCGCCCAATGTCGCCTGGCCATTGGATAGTTGACTGACATCACAGCTTAACTGACCTTGTAGGAAACTCTCAGCTTGATCACCCGATAGGCTGACCCAACCCAAATGATTTGGCTTACACACGAATGGAATACTCTCCTGTGGGGCGTGTTTATTGTCTGTGGTTTGATGAAGGTCTGGAGGAAGGTGTTTGGAAGTAGTCATAGCAACATGCTAGCGAATTTTTCGTAGATGTAAAGTTGGGTGGGTGAGGATTTGAAAAAAAATGAGGGTAAGGTAAAAAAATTGCCACAAATTGGTTGATTTTTGATCAAGATTAGGTAAGATGTGCAAAGTTTTAAACCTTATGGTATTCGTGACCCGTTGAGAGAGGTCTCAATTATGAGAGAAACAACCGTTTCTATTAAAAAAAGTGGTGTTTTATCGCGTCGTCGTCGAGGTGCCTTGCCGCCTGGGCAACGTTTTTCTCATAACTCTCGTGCGTGGATGGTCTGGATTGTATCCTTATCCTTTGTTTTATTTCAATTTTTTCTTCAATTGTCATTTGGAGAAATGGTCAGTGTCGTGATGAAGAGCTTTGACCTCAGTGCGACTAAAAGTGGTGTGTTAGCGAGTAGCTACTACTTTGTTTATGTTTTCTTACAGATGCCCGCAGGGATGCTCATTGACCGCTATGGTCCACGTCGCATTTTATCCGTTGCCGCACTGGTTGTGGTGTTGGGTTGTGTCATGTTTGCTGAAGCACCTAATTTTAGTATTGCAATGTGTGGTCGGTTATTAATGGGTACTGGTGCTGCTTTTGCTTTCGTTGGGTCATTAAATTTAGTCTCTATGTGGTTTCCTGCAAATCGTTTTGGTGTCATGACTGCATTGGCAGAAACAGCGGGTATGTTTGGTAGTATTTTGGGTACTTTGCTCTTGGCGACGTTTGTGCATCACGTGGGTTGGCGTTATTGCATGTTGTTTTCTGCTGGGTTGAGTTTGGTGTTGGCTGCCTTGTTGTGGTCTGTGGTGCGTGATACGCCAGATAATGTCACGTTGATTACGCAGCGTTCATTCAGTTCATGGTGGGAAGATGTTAAGTTACTGTTTTCTAAAAAGATTGCCTGGCTGAATGGTGTCTACAGTGGATTGTTATTCCTTATTATTACTGTATTTGTTGCTCTGTGGAGTGTCCCATTTATGCAGGTGTCGCATCACATGAGCTTGCTGAAGGCGACTTGGGTCTGCGATATGGTGTTTGTTGGCGCTGCGATTGGTAATCCTGTGATGGGTTGGATTGATGGGCACCTTGCTAGCCGAAAATTACTCTTTGTCTTGGGCCCTTTGGTTGCGGCGGCTTTATTGGGGTTGTTACTCTTTGTTCCACAATTGTCTACTCCTGTAGTGACTGTATTGATGTTTATGTTAGGTTTGTCCATATCTTCCTACGTGTTGACGTTTGTTGTGGGTAATGAGTTAGCACCTCATGGCGCGCGTACCACCAGCTTGGGGTTTGTGAACACCTTGTCTGTGGGTTTTGCACCTATCGTGGGTCCGCTGGTTGGTTGGGTATTAGATAGTCCAGTTTCTTGGAGTGGGCATCAGTCGGTGCTGGCAGGTTCTTTGGGTGCCTATCAGCAATCCTTTACGGTATTTTTAGTGTGTTTGTTGGTGGCGAGTGTCGTTGGCTTTTATTTGCCAAATCGCCCGGTGCTTACTGTAGAAGATGACAATCTGGCTGCTGAAGAGCCTGGTGATGATTGGGATTCTGTAGATCGTATAATATAAGTATTTGATATTATGTTATAAAAAAAGCTAGTGCGGTATACCCCGGACTAGCTTTTTTTTGAATTGTTGTGTGATTATTTTTTAATTTTTTCTTTAATGCGCGCTTTACGACCTGTTAGGTTACGTAAGTAGTACAGTTTAGCGCTACGAACATCACCACGACGTTTGACAGTGATGTTGTCAATCAAAGGGCTGTAAGTTTGGAAAACACGCTCAACACCCACATTGTGAGAGATTTTGCGTACTGTAAAAGCGGAGTTGATACCACGATTACGAATAGCGATCACAACGCCTTCAAAGGCCTGTAAACGCTGACGATTACCTTCTTTTACTTTGACTTGAACAACCACGGTGTCTCCGGGGCGAAAGTCAGGAATGGTTTTGTCATTGATCTGTTCTGATTCGATGGATGTAATAATATTGCTCATGAGTTATGTCTCTCTAGTTATTCTGTGACAGGTGGTGAATGTAGCTCATCTTGAACCTGTCGTAAACTGTCCTGCTCTGCAGACGTTAGGATGCGTCTTTTTAACAGATCTTTGCGCTTTTGCCAAGTGTTTCGTAAGGCTGATGTTTGTCGCCATTGGCTAATAGCGGCGTGATTGCCATTTAGGAGTGTCTTAGGCACGTCGTAGCCATCGACACTGGGTGGGCGAGTGTAGTGATCGTGGTCTAAGAAGGGCTGAAAGGAGTCTTGTTGATTGGATTGCTCGTCACCTAGGGTGCCAGGCAGCATACGGGTGATCGCATCGATAAGCACCATGGCGGGGAGTTCCCCTCCACTTAGAACGTAATCCCCAATAGAGAGTTCTTCGTCAACGTGGTGGTCAATGACCCGTTGATCGATGCCCTCATAGCGTCCTGCTAATAAGATGAGTTCAGGGCATTGGCTGAGCGTATTCACTGTGTCTTGTGTTAAGGGTTTTCCTTGGGGGGAGAGATAGATGACCGGTGGTTTGGGGGTGCTGGCGTGTTGTTTGGCAGATTGAATGGCATCCACGAGCGGTTGGTATTGCATCACCATACCGGGACCACCACCGTAAGGGCGGTCATCAACTGTGTGGTGAGGGGCAGGAGCGAAGGTGCGAGGATTAGTCGTGGTGAGGTGAATGTGTTGATTTTTCAGTGCTCGACCAATCACGCCGTAGTCTAGTGTGCGGACGATGTCTGGAAATAGGGTGATTAAGTGAAAGTGCATGAGAAGCTTTAAAGGTTAGGGTCCCAGTGGACGGTAATGAGTTGGTTCGATAGGTCAATGTGCTGGACAGTGTCATCGGTGTAGGGGATTAAGTGGCGTTGGTTCTTGCCTTGAATGATTAAGACATCGTTGGCGCCAGTTTCAAGTAGTTGTGTCACAACACCGAGTGGGTGGCCTTCGGTTGTTATCACTTGGCAGTTTATAAGGTCATTCCAGTAGAATTCATCGCCAGGCAGGTCTGGAAGTTCGTGGTGATGAATGGCAATAAGGGTGTTCGTCCATTGCTTGGCTGCTTCTGGTGTATCACAGTCAGGTAGTTTGGCTAATAGTTTATTGCCTTGAGTCTTCGTATCTTCAGGTGTCAGAGTGGACCAGGAGCTGCCGCGCTTGATCTGCCACGTAGTGTATGTGAGGATGTTAGCGGGTGGTGACGTATGGGAGGTGATTCTAAGCCAACCATGAATGCCTTGTGGGGCTCCAATACGTCCCAGGATAATGCTTTGGGTCATGACGGTTGGCTCTGAACTTTTTTGAATCAGTGGTTAAGCCGCATTGCTAACTTCTGCGGCATCATTTTCTGATGCTGCAGAAGCGATTTTCGCAGCTGCTTTAGCAGAAATCTCCATTTGGACTTGTTTGTATTCAGCTACAGGTATTGCTGAAGGGCGCGTGCCTTTTTTGTGTTCTTTCATTAAGCTGTTGATGCGATCAGTGGGTTGTGCACCTAGCTTTACCCAGTGGTCAATGCGCTCTTGATTAATTTCTAAGCGGGTTTCGTTGCCACGAGCGGTTGGGTTGAAGTAACCCAGTTGTTCAATGTAACGGCCATCGCGTGAATAGCGAGAGTCAGCAGCAACAATATGATAAAAGGGATTTTTTTTCGCTCCCTTGCGAGCTAAACGGATAACGACCATGGTGTTTTCTTACCTCATTTAATCTATGGTTTTCGGTGCATCGAGTGCTAAGTTGCGCCATTCTACGCACATTTCTTTCATATTGGAAGGGTTATTCGGCAATGGATTTAATAAGTGGTTAATGCATTGGCGGTAGTTTGTCGATCATGTCGGATGGAAGTTGCCCTTCAAGCTGCTTGAGGCGTTTTTGCATTTTATTGCCTTTGAAACGTTTGATCATTTTTTGCATTTGAGTGAATTGTTTGGTGAGTTTGTTAATGTCTTGTAGCTCTGTACCAGAGCCTGCTGTAATGCGTTTTTTGCGGGAGCCATTTAAGACGGCGGGGAAGCTACGTTCTTGAGGTGT
>JABABC010000045.1 GCA_014238445.1 Coxiellaceae bacterium | reverse complement strand
TTATTCAGACTATAGAGGAACGCCAAGGGCTAAAAATTGCTTGTCCTGAAGAAATGGTTTGGCGTTTGGGCTATATCTCTGATGACGAATTAAAAACTTTAGCCACATCTCAGTTAAAAAGTGGTTATGGGGCTTACCTAATCAACCTCTTGGATCAATCATTAATAAATTTAAGTGTGTAAAGTCAATGCCTTTTGAGTTTGAAAAATGTCTAATACCTGACGTGTTGCTGATTAAGCCGCGAGTTTTTTCAGATCATCGTGGTTTTTTTATGGAGAGTTTTAAGTCCTCCGATTTTATTATGAATGGAGTATCTAACGACTTCGTACAGGATAACCACAGTTGTTCCGATAAAGGTGTTCTGAGAGGTATGCACTTTCAAAAGGGTGATAAAGCTCAAGGAAAACTAGTGCGAGTAGTCCAGGGTTCAGTGTTAGATGTTGCTGTTGATATTCGTCCGGAGTCATCAACTTTCAAACAGGTTGTCATGAAGCAATTATCGGCAGAGAATTCACACATGCTGTGGGTTCCACTTGGTATGGCCCATGGGTTTTTGACGCTCAAAAATAATACACATTTTTTATACAAGTGCAGTGACAGTGAATACGACCCCGCATCTGAATATGTTCTGAATTGGGACGATCCGTCCATAAGTATCGATTGGCCTAAACACATCAACATCTCTCTCTCAGATAAAGATCTATCAAAGGGTTTGTCATTAATTGAGTTAATGAGTTATGGGGTAATATCTTGAAACAATTATATACATACAACACTGTTCTGATTACTGGAGGAGCTGGATTCATTGGTGGGCATTTTATTGAAGAGGTACTGTCTCAAAATCCTCGCTGTACCATCATCAACTTGGATGCTATGACGTATGCAGGTAGCCCAGAATTAGTTGCTGAGCATCAAAATAGGTTTAAATCCAGATATGTCTTTGTTAGAGGTTCCATCACATGTCATGAAACAGTTTCTAACATACTGGCTAAGTATAAAGTAGATACTGTTGTGCATTTTGCCGCTGAATCTCACGTCGATAATTCGTTGAATGATCCGTACTCAGCCCTGCAGACCAATATCGAGGGTACTTTTGTTTTATTGAAAGCATGTTTGGCATATTGGAAGGAAGCGTTTAATTTAGATGATGATAAATGCCGTTTTCACCATATTTCGACTGATGAAGTGTATGGAAGTTTAGAGCTTGATTCAGACAAGGTCTTCACTGAAGAGTCGCCATACAAGCCAAATTCGCCTTATTCTGCGAGCAAAGCATCATCTGATCACTTAGTGCGTGCTTATGCGAATTCTTTCGGTCTGCCTGTTACAATGACACACTCATCAAATAATTTTGGTCAACGACAGCATCAAGAAAAGTTTATTCCTACAGTGGTTCGTAGCTGCATGAAAAAAAAACCGATTCCTGTTTATGGTGACGGTCTCAATAAGCGAGACTGGGTGTTTGTTAAGGATAATTGTCTTATGATCGATGTGGTGCTTCGTCATGCAGTGACAGGCAGTGTCTACAATATAGGAGCAGGAAAAGCGCTGTCTAATTTAGAACTCTGTCATATGATTTGTGATGCGATGACCTCATATTGTAAAGATAACTTTAATTACAGAGATCTTATACAGTTCGTTACTGATAGGACGGGTCATGATGGGCGATATAAGTACAGTATGTCGAACTTTAATAATGATTTTGGTTCACATCATGC
>JABABC010000129.1 GCA_014238445.1 Coxiellaceae bacterium | reverse complement strand
GCCCATCAAGCTGAGAGCAGGATAATGCAGATTTATTCTGCACCTGAATGGAATAAGACAGATTATGTGTGTCATCACTCAGGAAGTCGACAAAGTACATCTGACTCATGTCATGACCGAACGGCTTCAGATAATCTTCATCAAATACCGCCAGTGACGTGCAGGTTTTCTGGCGATGCTCCAATAACACATTGATATGGAGTGAGATTGCTGTTGTTTGAAGACTGTATGGATCATGCTGGTTTAAAAGCCGTTTATACGCTAGCAATACTTCGCGAAATACTTTTTTTTGATCGCAAGATTCAGTGGAATAAATTGCCGGAAGAATGTCTGACCGCACGATGGGATCCTCGGCATCAAAACCGTCATTACACAATGCCTTGAGTGTAGATAATGCATGCTTATTGGATTCACGCAAACTTTTTTGAATCATGACTACAGCCATATGATTTATCAGATCAATCAAAATTTTATTAATAACTGATATTTGATTATTCTCAGTCAGACCACGTGGCTGATATTTTTCACAGATCTGCATGTGCGCCAGCCTTAATCCAGAAAATACGATGCGGGCTTGTTGCACTATTTGTTCTTTACTAATTGGTTTAATTATTAATGTTATTGTTTGTTCGGTTTTTTTGCCATACCAAACTCTTGGACGATGCATGCCATAAGTGATACGAGACGCTAATTTAAATAAATTAGGCGCTTCGTAGCCGCCCAATGGTTTTATCGTGTTGATAAATTGCTGACAAGCATGGTCTATTATATTAATGATTGGACTCTCAGAAGAGCATATTGTTTTAGTCATGGTAAGGCTCGATAAAATAAATCAGACTTTATGATATTTTGTTCTTTGAAGATAGCCATCATAGCGATTAATCATTAATTAAGATTATCGGTTATCTGCCTCATACCTATAGTAACTTTGCGTCAGATTACTGGCCGTGACAGTGATACCCATTCACTATAGAATGCCGCCATACAAGGAAAAAGACACCATGGCTGACACACTGCACCCTGATTGCCCTAAATCTCACCATAACAACCACCGCTGGGGTGGACTAACCCACAGTGCCCGCAGTTTAACTTGCGCGCAATTTGCTCTATCCTCGTGCGATCCTGTGTGCTTGTTAACTGCCGATATACATACAGCTGAGCAACTCCGGCGCGAGTTACCTTTCTTTCTTCCCGATAACTACCCCATTCTCTATTTCCCTGATCGTGAAACCCTACCCTATGATATGTTCTCACCGCATCAAGATCTGGTGTCAGAACGTTTGCAGGTCCTGTCAAAATTGCCTCAACTCACACAAGGCATCATCATTGCGGCATTACCCACGGTCATGCATAGACTCCCCCCACAGACGCATCTCATCACTCACAGTTTAGACCTAGCTGAAAACCAAACCTTATCCATCAATAACTTTCGCCAGCAACTAACACTCGGGGGATATCGACACGTGCATCAAGTCATAGAGCATGGTGAGTTTCTCATCCGTGGCTCACTCATCGATGTATATCCCATGGGATTAGACCTCCCTATTCGCATTGAACTCTTTGATGATACGATTGAAAGCCTTCGCACCTTTGATCCTGACACACAACGGACAGTTGAAAAAATTCATGAACTAACGCTGCTGCCCGCACAAGAATACGCCTTCGATGAAGATGGCATGGCTTGTTTTCGGCAAGCCTGGCGCGCAACGTTTACGGGCAACCCATTGGACTCACCCAGTTACGAAGCAGTCACAGAAGGTCATCATTTAGCCGGTGTTGAAATGTACCTGCCATTGTTTTTTCAGGAAACGTCTACATTTATGGATTACTTGCCAAAAAACACACGCATTATTCAATACACGGAACTCACACCCAGCTTAAAGCAATTTTCCGATGAGATTGACCACCGTTATGAGCAATACCGTTATGATCAGACACGGCCATTGTTAGAACCCAACCAACTTTACCTGAATAACGACACTTTTTTTTCACGGCTAAAAGCCTTTCCGACTATCCGCATAGACTCAACAGCTGATCATAATACCCATGATAATTTTAAGACGCAGTCATTGCCAGATTTTGATACACCCTCCACGCAATCCACACCCTATCAAGCCATTCAAGCATGGCTCGATAAATACACAGGGAGGCTATTATTCACAGCAGAGTCGGCTGGACGCCGCGAAGTGATGCAACAACAATTACAAGCCATTGGTGTTCAACCTGCGCTGTGTGACAGCTGGGAGACGTTCTTATCCTCAGACACATCAATTCACCTAACCATCGCCAATCTTGACCATGGATTTACCGACACATATAACGGTTTTAGTGTGATAACGGAGAGCGACATTCATGGGGAGTACGTCGCTCAACGACGAAAGCGACGTACAACAAACACTGAACACTATGCCATCATTAAGCATTTAACCGAATTAACCGTTGGTGATTTGGTTGTACACCTGGATCATGGTATTAGTCGTTACTTGGGTCTAGAAAAGCTTGACACTAGTGGTATTGATGCTGAATACCTATCCTTGGAATATGCCAATCAGGATAAAATCTTCGTTCCCGTCACCGCCCTACACATGATCAGTCGCTACAATGGTCAAGATAGCGAACATGTCAGCCTGCACCGTTTAGGGTCAACAGTGTGGGAAAAAGCAAAACGTAAAGCAGCCGAAAAAATACATGATGTCGCTGCTGAATTACTCGAGCTGCATGCCAAACGTGAAGCAACCCCAGGTCAGGCGTTCACTATTCAAGAAGAAGACTATCAACGCTTTCGAGCTGCGTTTCCTTTTGAAGAAACACCGGATCAATTAAATGCTATTGACGCAGTAAAAGCCGACATGACATCCACTAAAAGCATGGATCGCTTGATCTGTGGTGATGTGGGTTTTGGCAAAACTGAAATCGCGATGCAAGCGGCTTTTATCGCGGTGATGAATGGCCAGCAAGTGTCTATGTTAGTGC
>JABABC010000046.1 GCA_014238445.1 Coxiellaceae bacterium | reverse complement strand
TAGGTTTCTAAGGGCATTGAGTATGGATGTCGCCGTTCCAAAGGCTTCATTCACACTATTCATAGCAGAGCTCATGAAACTACCGATCAGCAAGCATAAACCAAACGTGGCCAATGTGATAAAGCCTGTGAAGGCAAGCCAAGACTTTGGAAACAGATACGTCACTAGGAGCATGGCTAAATCACTGATCGAGAAAACCCATAGGCCAAGGCACTGAACAAATAAGGGTGTTTTTTTAGTGGTGAGGTGTCTTAATGTAAGACTGCCCATAATAATGGCCACCGCATTAATGGCAAATAAGCCACTGTAGGTGAATTTACCAAAATGGTAGATCGACATGTATATCATTGCTGCTGTGCTAATAAAACAGAAGGTAGCTGCAAAACTACAAGAGGCACACAGTGCTAAACAGAGAAATTGGCGATTAACTAGGTGTAATTTATATTGCTTGATTATAGAAGAAAAATGCACGCGATCTTTTAACTGTAACGTTTCAGGTAGCCACACTGTAATCATAAACATCACTACCCCATAACCAAATAAAAAATAAAACACATTTTGCCAATGTTGATGTAATAACAAGCATGCGCCAATTAAAGGCGCAATCATTGGCGCTAACATCATCATAGCGATAATACTCGCAATGGTTCGTGTTAATTGATGGCCAGAATAACAATCCCGCAACATGGTAAAGGCAACGCCTACGCCAGCTGAATCACCCACTGCTTGAAAAAAACGCCATAAAACTAGCTGATTAAGATGCACGCATAATGAGCTGGACAACGTGGCAACCATGTAAAGTACCAAGCCCATGCGAATAATGATTTTTCGACCAAACACATCCGATAAAGGCCCCCAAACCAACATACCTAACCCGAACCCGAGCAAGTAGCTTGAAATAGACCAAACGATATGCCCTTCAGGCTCATGAAAAAACTGAGCCATAGCTGGAATGGCGGGTGTATAGGTGTCAATTGCAAAAGGAGGAAGCGCTGCCAATAGCGCCAGGGCAATCAAGAACCACGGTGATGTTGTTGATAGGTGCTTCACAGGGTTATTAACTATTAGAGGCTTCAGGGAAACGCAGCCGATTATCATTGGTTAATAGCAACCAAAAATTAATCAACACAGGCAGTATCAGCATAAGAATGAGGAGTGTTGCGGGAATATTTAAGTAATAGTGAGCTAGCCAAGTCATATGTTCGCTCGCTGGCAAAGATAAAATGATAGCCACCATTAATAAGATATAGATCATCCCTGCACGGAGCCAATTATCCATTACAAAACGAACACTAATCGACAGTGCTTTTCCAACCGAGACCACCTGTAATACCAGTAGAGGGTAAACAAACAGGGTTAATAAATACCCAAAGACGAGAATCGTCGACAAACCCAGAATAACCAATAAAGTGACAACCTGACTGGGATCTGACTGCTTAACACAGTACTCCCATACCACTGCAGGAATAAGGAGGAGTAGGAAGATACCACACAAATTAAGCCAATAACGCCGAGGGGGTAACACCCATGGCTTAGAGCCTGTATAGGCCTGATGACCTCGCCAGAGCATGGCATTAATCATCAAGTAGCCTATCAATATGAAAATAATAGAACAGATCGTTTGGATGACGGTGCTAGTGATCAAGCTACTGAATTGCGCAACCCATAAGCATAGGGCAAAGGCAAGCACTAGGGGCCACGTATATTGTGCTGTCATTGCGTAGTGCTTCATCGCTAAGAAAAATAGTGGCCGAGTGTTGTGAGGTTCGCTAGGGTAATGGTTGAAATGATTCATACAGACTCAACCTTTGTTGTACGGGTTTCTGTTAATT
>JABABC010000047.1 GCA_014238445.1 Coxiellaceae bacterium | reverse complement strand
TCACTGTGTGTTGTGTTGATAGCGAAAGCAGTCGGTCGTGTGATCTTGAACCATGCCGACAGCTTGCATGAAGGCATAGCAAATAGTTGGCCCTACAAATTTAAACCCATTTTGTTTTAATGCGTCAGACAACGTGTGAGAAAGGGGGGACTGTGGAGGTATATCTGTATGGGATTTCCAGTGGTTTATAATGGGTTTGTTATCAACAAAACCCCATACCCAGTCACTCCAATTTTCTTCTTCACACATGCGAATGTAAGCTTGGGCGTTATTAATCCAAGCCTGTATTTTAAGTCGGTTGCGTACAATGAGCGGGTTCTGCATGAGTTGATCTATTTTTTTATCCCCGTATTTTGCCATACTATAGGGGTCGATCTGATCGAAGGCATCATAGTATGCTTCTCTTTTTATCAGTATGGTTAGCCAGTTCACGCCGGCTTGAGCGCCTTCTAGCAATAGCATGGCGAAGAGGTGTTGACTGTCATGTACCGGTATGCCCCACTCATGATCATGGTATTGGATATACAGTGGATCGTTAGTTACCCAAGCGCAACGTGTTGGCATTATTCGACGTATAAATCGCAGAAAGGTTCAACGGATGGGTTAACGCTGTAGTGTGTAAAGTCCTCTACGCCGGCTTTCCTCAGCACGTCTTCATCAATGAAAAAGTTGCCGCTGACTTCACGACTTGGCGAGGTGAGTATGGTATAGGCCGCATCCGCTACGATAGCAGGGGTTCGACTGGCTTGAATGATCTCCGGCGGAAAGTGAACGCGCACAGCTGCGGTGTCAATGGTAGTTTTTGGCCATAATGAGTTTACAGCAATGCCATCTTCTTTAAACTCGGCAGACATGCCTAACGTGCACACGCTCATGCCAAACTTACTATAAGTATAGGCTGCAAAATCTTTAAACCATTTAGATTCCATTTGCAAGGGTGGTGCTAGATTAAGGATGTGCGGGTTTTCTGCCAGTTTTAAGTGTGGGATAGCGGCTTGTGAACAGGCAAAAGTACCGCGTGCATTCACGCCCATCATTAAATCAAAGCGCTTCATTGGGGTGTTGAGAGTATTGGTCAGGCTGATCGCGCTAGCATTATTGACTAGAGCATCTAAGCCCCCAAAGTGCTTGACGGCCTGTTCTATAGCGCTGTTGATCGCAGTTTCATCGCGGACATCAAGTTGTATGGGTAGGGCTTGACCACCGGCATCAATGACTTCTTGAGCGACTGAGTCGAGTGTGCCTTCCAGTGATGGGTGTGGTTGTGATGTTTTTCCAGTAATGATGATGTTAGCGCCATCAGCAGCGCATTTAAGTGCGATTTCACGCCCAATTCCGCGAGTGGAACCGGTGATGAAAATGGTTTTATTGTGTAGTGTTGCCATGTGAATCTCCTTAATCGTGTCCATTCTGTGAAAGCATTCTAGCTTACTCTTGCTGTCCTCGCTAGAGGGGGTATCGATCACTCTTTTCTGCTCGTGGAACTGTTTTTTCTTTAACGAGCAGATTTGGAAGGTAACCGTCACAGAACGATACCCTAACGTTTAATTGATGCTCAGCTTATAAGCAAGCAATGAGCGGGGAGTGGATAGTTCATCCGGGGTAAAGATGTCACTTACAGGCATCGATTTGTTCTTGTTTTGAAAAAGATCAGATCATGGTGGCAGCGAAACATTAGGGGGTATTACACGCATTAACAACCGCGACGGCATATGATTAAAGAATAATCATTGGAGAGAATAAAGGTGGAGCTGAGCGGTTAGAGGGTTAGCGCACTTTGTACGCTAATTGTTAAATAATACTAAAAAACTAAATTATACGTATTAACTTTTTTTTGTTCGCAATGTGGCTCTACCATTAAATGATTTTTTAAGTTGTGATGTATTCTTATCAAACTTGCATTGCAATTTAGATTTTTGTAATGAACACTTTTTCACATTTAAAGAAGCTACAAACTGTTTATTCTTATATATGAATAATCGAGTTGGCTTTTTTAGATCTCTTGAGTTACCGAAACTAACTTGTAAACTTGTAATGCGTGCTTTAAAAAAAGTATAGCTCAGTTTTCCCAATTTAATACTTGCCCCATTACTTATCAAAGAAGCAGGTTTATCCAAATCTACCGTCAAACTATTAGGAGAAATTTTAATAACCGCCTCAAGACCTAGATTGTTAGACGACTTAGTCAAACCATCTACATCACTTGATGATAAACTATCAGCATACAGATTAGCTGAGCCTAACAGAAAAACACTCAATACAATCGAATAAAAAATTTTTTTCATTTGACAAGTCTCCTTATTTTTTTCAACACCCCATTATATAAGAAATATA
>JABABC010000064.1 GCA_014238445.1 Coxiellaceae bacterium | reverse complement strand
TTAGTCAGGTTGAGGTAAATGTATGAGTACAGTGAAACAATCCATTATTGATATTCGACAAGTTAAAAAGTCATTTCAAAAACGTCGTGTACAAGAATTATTGGTTTTAGAAGATGTGAATTTCTCCATGCGAGAAGGGGAAATTATAGCCTTATTGGGTAAGTCTGGATCTGGTAAGTCAACGTTATTGCGTATTATCGCAGGCTTGATTGCTGCCACCGACGGTGACGTGATGTACCACGGTAAGCCGATCACATCGCCAGTTGATGGTTTAACGATGGTCTTCCAGCACTTTGCCTTGCTGCCGTGGTTGACCGTATTACAAAATGTGGAGTTAGGGTTGGAGGCGCGAGGTGTGAAGCGTCAAGAGCGTCGTAAAAAAGCACTAGAAGCGATTGATATGGTTGGCTTGGATGGTTTTGAATCCGCATACCCTAAAGAGCTGTCAGGTGGTATGTCTCAGCGCGTGGGGTTAGCGCGAGCATTGGTCGTTGATCCTGAAGTCTTATTGATGGATGAGCCATTTTCTGCTTTGGATGTCTTAACCGCTGAGAAATTACGAGGGGATTTAGTGGATTTATGGGCGTCACAAAAAACGAACATTAAATCCATTTTAATGGTGACACATAATATTGAAGAAGCCGTGTTTCTAGCTGATCGTATTTTAGTGTTTGATAGTGATCCAGGGCAGGTGAGAGATGACGTAGCCGTATCACTGCCACACCCTAGAAATGACACGTCATCAGAGTTTCGAGCGATGGTTGACCATATCTATACGTTAATGACGACGGATCGACATGATGCTGCAAGCAGCTATGTTGAAGAGGAAGAGTCCGTAGCGATGGGGTATCGATTACCCAATGTTGAGATTGCTGAGATTACCGGATTTTTAGAAATGCTGAGTTCTCCAGAGTATGAGAAGAGTGTTGATTTGCCGCAATTAGCAGAAGAATTACATTTGGAGTTAGATGATCTGTTCGCTATCACGGAGACATTGGAATTATTACGCTTCGCAACGGTTTCTCAAGGGGATATTGAATTAACCTCGATAGGGCGTAGCTTGGCAGAAGCAGATATTCTGGTGCAGAAGAAAATTTTCGCAAGACAATTATTAGAACATGTGCCCTTGGCGCAGCATATACGTCAGTCATTGGATCATGAAGACGATCATCGTTTAGATGATACGCTGTTCTTAAAAGAATTAGGACGCAATTTGAGTGAGCAAGCGGCTGAAGAAGTATTGAAGGTTGTGATCGAGTGGGGACGTTATGCAGAAATCTTTGCTTATGATTCACAAAGTGGTTATTTAAGTTTAGAAAACCCACAGTAATTGTGAGTCGGTAGTGAATGAATAAAAATATTGCCTTATTGGCTACCGGTGATGAAATCGTCGGTGGCGACATCCTAAATACGAATACACGTGAGATTGCGCAACGCCTGTTGAACGCGAATATGATTGTATCAACGCATATGGCGGTGAGTGATCACCAACCCGATATCGTGTCAGCATTACGTCATCTACAAGATCAACATTCAGTGGTGATTGTTATGGGTGGTTTAGGACCAACAGTTGATGATCGAACGCGATTTGCTGTGTCTGAATTGTGCGGTGAGGAATTGATTTTTCATCAGGCCAGTTGGGAGCATATTCAGCAGATTTTTCAGACCCTTGATAAGCCGGTGACAGAGAGTAATCGTCAGCAATGTTATTTTCCAGAGACAGCGTCGGTCATTGTTAATGGTCATGGTACTGCAAACGCTTTCCGATTCGATGGGCGGGGCACAACCTTTTTTCTATTACCGGGTCCTCCAAGAGAGTGCTTACCGATTGTTGATCAGGTGGTGCTTCCTCAGTTATCTGAGATGGGATATGCATCCCCCTGCTGTCGAGCGAACTACTTATTGATGGGTGTTGGGGAAAGTGAGATTGCTGACAAAATACAGCCGTATTGTGATGCATGTACTGATGTGCAATTAGGTTATCGTGTTTGTTTTCCTTATGTTCAAGTCAAACTGAGCTCTGCTCAACAAGAGCACTTGGATGTTCTTCAGCAGACTATAGAGCCTATTCTGGCCCCTTATTTAATGAGTAAAGAAGATCAAACTGCGTCGGAGCAATTAAAAGCTTGGCTTGCACGCTCACCTGTTCAATTAACGATTGTTGATGAGGTTACTTATGGGCGATGGCAGTCCTCGATAACAACAGCAGCCACTGCTCATCAGCTATCTTTTGATGGATGTTCTGTGCCGGTATGTGAGATTCAATTGACGGGTTCTAATGTATTTGCGGTTGACGTTTCGGATAGGGTGTCTTTCGATTTGAGTTGTCAAATACAGGGGGAGGTGTTTTCTTTTCATCATCAAATGCTTTCTCGCGGTGCGCGAACATTAGATTGGGTTGTTGAGTGGGCATCTTGGAAGATAGTGAACTGTGTCAAGGAACCTATTTAATGGAAACTTTCTCGCGAAAAAAACAAGACATGGGTGTAATCGCAGGGCCGGCTGGTGAACTAGAAATATTGACGACATTTCCAGGTCAAGCCACATTGCCTTATGTGACTGTTATCTGTCATCCGCATCCTTTGTATCAAGGAACCATGCACAACAAGGTGGTCACCACCTTAGCTAAGTCCGTGATGACACAATGGCCAACCGTGCGATTTAATTTTCGAGGTGTGCAAGGTAGTGCGGGAGATTATGATGATGGCGTGGGTGAGCAAGCCGATTTATGTGCTGTATTAGACTGGGTAAAGTCTGTTTTACCGGGGCATCAACTCGTGTTGATGGGGTTTTCTTTCGGTGGGTATGTGGCGGCATCTGTAGCGCAGGCTCGTGATGATATTAGCTATTTATGTACAGTAGCGCCCGCCATTCGCTTAGGAGATTTTAATGCGTTAACAGGCGTGTTGTGCCCTTGGTTAGTGGTTTATAGTGATGATGATGAGATTGTTTCTGTGGAGGGCTTGCAAGCGTTAGTGAAGCATCCTCCTGTGGAATCATTGCATAGTGTGAAGCTTTCAGGAGGGGGGCATTTTTTTCATGGGAAGCTCATTGAGTTGAAGCGGTGTGTTATGGATGATATAGCAAAATTCATTGATGGTTTCTCGCTTGATCCTGAGTGATGCATTACTGACCGCTGGGTTGTTGTGTTAATATGAGCTTTTAAACAGGTAGAGTTAATCATGGGAAAAGTCGCCGCTATTCAAAACAATGCCTCCGGTTCTATTGAGGAGAATTTGGTCGTATTAGAATCTCACATTGCTAGAGCCGTGGCAGCTGGTGCTGAGCTTGTGTTGCTCCCAGAACACTGTATGGGTCAACCGGTAAAGATTTTAACATTAACCGAGGATTTTGGAGCGGGGCCGGGTCAAGCGGCTTTTTCACGTATGGCGAAGCAATACCGTGTGTGGTTAGTCATTGGTGCGATGCCTATTCGTATGCCGGATGGCCATGTGTATTCAACCTCGCTGGTGTATAACAGTGACGGTGAGTGTGCTGCGCATTACAATAAGATGCATTTGTGTCATGTGACCTTAGAGACATCTCGTCAAGTGCAAGAGTCCGATCGTTTTATGGCGGGAGCGCAAGTCGTAGCGGTCAATACGCCAGTGGGTCGAGTGGGTTTAAGTATTTGTTATGATCTTCGTTTTCCAGAATTGTATCGCCAGCTTTCAAGTGATGATGTCACAATACTACTTGTACCCGCTGCATTTTTAGCCTATACCGGGAAGTCGCATTGGGAAGTGTTGTTGCGCGCTCGCGCTATTGAAAATACGTGTTATGTGGTTGCTGCTAATCAATATGGAGCATTGCCTAATGGGCATGTCATGTATGGTCACTCTCAAATTATTGGCCCTTGGGGGGAGGTTATTGATCACCTAGAGGAGGGTGATGGCATTGTGACAGCTGATATAGAAGGTATGCGTTTACAAGAGATTAGAGCACGTTTACCTGCATTAGTGCATCGCGCTATCAAGTAATCAAAGTGCTATATAGTGATCATCTTTTGACCAATAGTTAGATAAATTTGTATTTTCCCAAGGAGTTGTGTACTTTTAAGGCATGACACATGATGTGTTTGGGGAAATAAGGCCATCGTGCTTTTTTAAACAGGGAGTTTTTTATGAAAAAGGGTATTTTGATTAGTGTTGCTTTATTGGCAGCGGTTTCTTCTGTTCAGGCCGGTGGCCCATCTAATTTATCGTCCATGTCACCACCCGCTCAAACAGGGCATTGGTATGTCGGTGCTGGTATAAATTACGGTGGTACTACTTCGTTTGATAACGACACAGGTACAGACTATAACGGTAATGATGCTTCATGGGCTGCTTATGTGGGTCGACAAGTGAATGAGTGGCTTGCATTTGAGACCGGTTATACGAGTGTGGGTGACGTCAGCTTTGAAAATGGTGATTTATTAGATGGTACCTGGTCGATTGATGCGCAGGGTGTTTTTTCTCATAGTCTGTATCAAGCCGGTAGTGTGGATTTTTGTGGCTTAGTGACAACCGGTATCAGTTACCTGAATGCACAGGGTGATGAGCCTGGTGGATCTTCGAATGATGCTAAGTATCAAGGGTTTGTCTGGACGTACGGTGCAGGGCTTGAAGCGCATCTGACCTCTTTGAAAAATGTGACATTGCGAGCTGACTGGCGTCGTTATAGTTTAGACAGTGGTTGGGAGAATGTGCGTTATATTAATGACGTGATCAGCGGTAAAGTCTCCTACATGTTCTCGTAGCGTTAAATATATACATTTAGCAAGTCTTTGAAAGCCCCTGTTTAGGGGCTTTTTTTATTCATTCAAACAGGCTCACTTGATCGAGGTGTTGAGTTGATGTCTTGACAGCTTGGGCTATTATTAGCATAATTGCGCATAGTAATGAGAATCGTTCTCATGCTTAAGTATTACAAGCTTATCATTAAGAGTAAGGTCTGCCATGTCTGATCAGCATATTGTCGTCGGTATGAAGGGGCGAATTATTGGTTATCATATTGATTGTAATGCCTTTTATCGTTCTCAGTTGTTGGCTTTAGGTCTTCGACCTCGTGCTGAGTTTTCAGTCATTCGGCGAGCCCCATTAGGGGATCCATTGGTAGTTTGTGTTCATAACGATCACTTGACGCTACGCAAAGCAGAGTTAAGTGCGTTACATATTGAATGGATATCCGATGAAGCAGAGTAAGTCTTTAAATATCGCCCTTGCAGGTAATCCTAATTGCGGTAAAACGGCTCTCTTTAATAGTCTGACGGGTTTAAATCAACGTGTGGGTAATTGGGCGGGGGTGACGGTTGAGAAGAAAACGGGTGCTTATACACACCATCATGTCGAGCGATCGGTCATCGATTTGCCGGGTGTGTATGCGCTTAATGCACTCAATAGTGAAGGTGCGGAAGATCAGCGTATTGCTTGTCAGGCTTTATTAACGGAAGCGATTGATGTCATTGTCAATGTTGTGGATGCTACTAATCTTGAGCGGCATTTATATTTAACCTTGCAGTTAGTGGAATTAAATATTCCTGTCGTTGTGGCATTAAATATGACGGATCGATTGTCAGCAACCGGTAAACAGGTGGACTGTGATCGTTTGGCGCAGCGTTTAGGTTGCCCGGTAGTACCTATGGTGGCACGTCAAAATAAGGGTGTGGGTGCTTTAAAGGCAGTGATAGAACAGCAGCAGGCTAATATCAGTCACTCTTCTCCTGTCATGTATTCAGAAGCCATTGAACAGGCTGTCGACAGTCTCTCTGTGGCTGTGCAAGCAGCGTTGGGTGGTCAGATGGCGGTGTCTCGTTGGATGACTTTACGATTATTAGAAGGTGATGCTTCGTGTCTGCTGGATTTACCTCTGTCGATGAAAAAGGCTGTAGATCACCAGCGCCAACAGGCGGAATCTATTTTAGAAGAGTCAGTGGATATTATGATTGCCGATGCCCGGTATGGTTATATTGAGCAGTGTGTGAAAGAGGCTGTTCATGTTGTGACGTCTAATAAGGTAACGATCACTGATCGTATTGACCGAATTGTTTTAAATCGCTTGTTAGGTTTACCGATCTTTTTTGCCATCATGTATGCCTTGTTTTTCTTTTCAATTAATGTCGCTGGGGCTTTCCAAGACTTTTTTGATATTGCTGGGAGCGCTGTTTTTGTTGATGGTTTTTCTAGTGTGTTAGGGGCGTTACATGTTCCGCCTGTAGGCGTGGCATTGTTGGCTCAAGGTGTGGGTGTTGGGATTAATACGACACTGACGTTTATTCCTGTGATTGGCGGGATGTTTTTATTGCTATCCTTTTTGGAAGATTCAGGTTATATGGCTCGGGCTGCTTTTGTGATGGATCGTATGATGGCTGCTTTGGGTTTATCCGGCCGATCTTTTGTGCCAATGATTGTTGGGTTTGGGTGTAATGTGCCAGCCGTGATGGGCGCGCGTGCTTTGTCGTCACGTCGTGAGCGTATTTTGACAGTGCTGATGATGCCGTTTATGTCCTGTGGCGCACGCCTAGCGATTTTTTCGGTGTTTGTCTCAGCGTTTTTTCAACATGGGGCTATTTGGGTATTTATGCTGTATGTATTAGGTATTCTCGCGGCCCTGTTGACAGGTTTTATTGTTCAAAAAACCTTATTACCAGGTGAGCCCGAGCCGCTGGTTATGGAATTGCCGCCTTATCATTGGCCTCGACTCACCGCCATGCTGCGATTAACGCATCAGCGTTTGAAGGCTTTTGTGACAAGAGCGGGTCGCGTCATCATTCCTGTTTGTTTCATCATAGGGGGGTTGAATGCGATTACTGATACGGGGCAGTTAAGTACGGATGATGCTAATACACATTCGCTGTTATCGGTTGTTGGGCGAGGGGTGACACCACTGTTTGCGCCTATGGGTATTACCCAAGATAACTGGCCTGCAACGGTAGGTTTGGTGACGGGTGTTATGGCTAAGGAAGTGGTGGTTGGTACGCTGAATACATTATACACAGCGGATTTACCTACCCTAGAGAGTAAGGATGATACTAAGGCGTCGATACTGGCCAGCTTTGGAGCGGCGTTGCAGAGTATCCCTGATAATGTATCCGCATTAGGTTCGGCCATTACCAACCCGTTGCTGGCTAGTGAGGCGAGTGTGGATGTTGATCAGCGTGTTTATGGGGTGATGCAGCAGCGCTTTGATGGTGCGATAGGTGCGCTAGCGTATTTGTTATTTGTGCTTTTATATTTTCCTTGTGTTTCCACTATGGCAGCCATGCGGCGAGAAGTGGGTATGCGTTGGGCGGTTTTTTCTGTCGTATGGAGTACGGGGTTCGCTTATGTGTGTGCTGTGTTGTGTTATCAGTTGGGTACACTGTATGAGCATCCAGGTGTGTCAGTGCGATGGCTCATCTTTTGTGTATCCTTGTTTACGATAACCCTATTGATATTGAAATACGTTGTGAAAAAGGAAGTCAGTTCGTTATCAGTATCATTGCCATAAGAGGAGGGGAATATGATTTTAGTTGAATTGCGCAATTACTTAAAACAGCATGCAATGGCTAGCATGACAGAGTTAAGCCTGCATTTTAACAAAAGGTCTCAGGACTTGGAGCCTTTGTTGCACTATTGGATTGATCGTGGTCGTGTTGAGGGTGTTGATGCCAGTTGTGGGGGTGGGAGTTGCCAGGGATGCCCTATGCGCTGCACTAGGGCTTATCGTTACGTTGGCCCTTAAAATGCGCTAAGATACAGTGAAGGAGCCAACAGGAGATCCGTATGACTGATACCCCACCGAATGATGAGTCTTTAGATGAAGAACCTGCCTTTGCGTTTGAGTCCATTGATGAGGCCAATGATCGACTGGGTTTGTCGCTAGACTTAAAAGTGTTGAGTGAACGCGGTGTGTCCGTTGAGGATGCATTGTGGATGTTAGATCGTTTTCCTTTTGTGCAATTAACCGATGGTTATAAAAAAGCGTCAGCACTGGATGACGTGCAGTTAGTCCCAGCGCCCTCATCAAACTGGATCATTCTGAATTATGGGGATGCGATGAGTAGTTCTCCGGGTCGCTTGTTATTTGGGGGTGGTTACTCTTCCGATGACGACGACGAGGGAGGTGGGTCAGGTGGGCTACAGGCTTTGGGTACCATCGTTCGACAGCGCTATATGACAGCACGTGATATGGTGGCTCTCGCTATTCAGCAGGAATGGGGAGCTGTGTATATCGTGGACGGTCACCCGAAGATGATGCGCGATGTCTGGATTGAATCACAAGCACAGGGAATTACGGTGATTGGTTATGAGCCATCTGAAGCAGATAGTGCAACACGTGATCGTATTAGTCTCTCTGCGGATGCGATGGCAGTTAAACGGTCATCATTAAAGAAGTAGGGTGCCCATGGGGTGTGTCTCTGAAAGTCCGATGGTTTCTCTGTGATGCGCTATGATCAGCGGGTCATATTCATGGTACTCGCGGTACTCGCCGCGGCAGTCGTGGTACTCGTGGCATTCGCCGCGGGATTCGCCGCGGAATTCGCTGCACCCCCGGCACCCCCGGCACTCGCGGCATTCCCGGCACCCGTGGTATTCGCCGCGGGATTCGCTAACGTTTGAGTCGAGCCCATTCGCAACTTTCTCCCTTCTGCTTTTAAGAACTGAGTAAATGCATCAGCTGCTGCTTTATTTTGGGTTTTATTGCCTTGGTTGAAAATCACTTGACGTTTGTTCCACCAAAAACCTGCTGAAACAGTTTTGAGTACTGGTTGCCCGTCTTTGCGTTGTTCTTTGTTCCATTTATCGACAATGGCTTCAAATTCTTTATTAGACAGTTTTAACGGCTGCTCTTTACCTTCGTCATCCGTGTAGGTTAATGTGACTTCTTGTTTCTGACCGCGTTCATCGGTGTAATGATGAACCACAGGTTCGTTATCGGCTGAACTATTCAGGTAGCCCACGGATTCCGTGGCATGAAACGCTTGGTCGTTTGTGAAGTGACCGGTTTCAGTTTCCAGAGGTTTGAGTTGTGCTTGTAGTAGTGTCTTAGTCGCTTCTATTGCTTCGCATAGTTTTATTTGTTCGTCGTTGTATTCCTTTGTCACAGCGTTTAGAACGGCGAGTCGTTGTTTTTCGGTAAATCCATCTCCAGTTGGCTGGCTTACTTTCGTCGTAGCCGCATCCGCCGCATCCTCAGCCTCAGCCTCAGCCTCAGCCTCAGTCTTAGCTGTGGTAGCAGGTGTCATTGT
>JABABC010000246.1 GCA_014238445.1 Coxiellaceae bacterium | reverse complement strand
CCCACTGATGGAATAATATTTTTTTCAATCCCCCTTGCAAAAGCCGGGAATATACAGCTAACATAGATACAACCTAATTAGGATGGAACCTAATGAAAAAAAATATCACTCAGCTTACCGCTATTATTCTAGCAAGCTTTCTACTCAATGGCTGCCAACATCAACTGAGACAACATGCCACCGAAATTCATCATAATTACAATGTTGCTCTCTCACAAGCCTCATCCAAGGAAATACTACTCAATATTGTCCGAGCCTATGATCACGAAGCGCCCAGCTTTTTATCCATCAGCTCAATCACCACAAGCAACAGCTTCACCACACCGAGCCTTTACCTTGAACAAGGTGGATTTTCAGGAAGCAACTTACTCGCCAGCACTATTGGCTCTATCACAACTAACGGCATAAGCTACAACCCCAACATAACGATGACGCCCAATTCAGGCGAACAATACGCCAATCAACTACTTACTCCGCTGTCACTGAAAAATATTGGTCAAATTAGCTACGCACAAGCAAACATCGGCCTATTACTGAGACTCACTGTAGCTAAATTAGGGCCTTGGTCAAACTACCCCCCCATCCCCATGGAACACAATCTTAATCATATAATTCAAGATGAAAAAAACTTTCAAGCATTTTGTGATCTTGCACAGGAAATCTATGCGAACAATGGTCATGTGCTATTTTTCAGAAAACTAGACACGCCCAGCTCAACTAACCGAAAAAACAGCAATGCGGGCATGGCGCTATTTATTCCCATTAACCAGCCCTTTCACTTCACTCCAAAACAACGGGCCTTATTAAAAACCTTAAAGATAGACCCGAACAGCAAGCACTTAAAATTATTGACACCTGACATAGCTGATGAACCTAACACGATTGCTATTATTCCAAGAACCTTGGTTTCCACACTAAAATACCTAGCATCGATGATTCAAGGTGTACCACAATCTCAATCAGTTGACTCCATGCAAGCACTACTGAGTCAAAACTTTTTTACTATTCACACCAGCAAGAAAAAACCGGAACATGCCTATTTATCCCTTGAAAAAGATGATAGATGCTACTACATCTTAAATGACGATGCGGCCACTAAAACAACCTTTGAAGCATTAGAGCTTTTATTTGATATCACAAGAATTATACCTGCCAACCCATCTACCGTACTGATTTCTAACTAAAGGGTCGAAGCAGCCACTCACATTAAGGATCCTGATCAGTCCAATCAAAGAACAACTAACAACCCTGTGGTCATAATAAATATTCACAACACCTCACTGAGATAACAGGTTTGACGACACCTTCCATCCCATACGTTCACGCAATTGCGCCATCGCCTGACCACGATGACTGAGACGATTCTTCAATGAAACATCTAACTCAGCAGCTGAGCACTGATGCGTAGGCACATAAAAAATAGGGTCATACCCCATGCCATGACTGCCTTGACGACGCTTTAAGATTTCACCATGCCAAACCCCACTCACCATACAAGGTGTCGCCTCTTTCTCATCTGTCATGTATACAATCGACGTGTAAAAATATGCGCGACGCTTATCGCCTTCACACCCCTCAAGGTCTAACAGCACTTTATCGATACAATCATCTGATGAACAATTTAATCCTGCATAACGCGACGAATAAATACCTGGAGCACCATTAAGCCCCGATATCACCAAGCCAGAATCATCAGCAATAGCAGGCATCCCTGTTTCTGAAACCGCATGGCGCGCCTTTATTAACGCATTCTCTACAAAAGTGAACCCAGTCTCTTCAACGGACCTGACACCCAACTCTCCTTGTGTCATAAAAGTGATATCCAACCCCGATACCATGCCCTTAAATTCATCAACCTTACCTAAATTACCTGTCGCCAATATAATTTTCATGCTCTCACCTCACCATCAATGACATTAAACTTTTGTTCCACCCAGCCTGCAACGGATTTCACCCAACCTTTTTCTGCGTTCAGACAAGGCACTAGGGTAAGCGTTTCTCCACCCATGGCAATCCATTGCTCATGCAACTGCATCTCAACCTCTTCCAGTGTTTCCAAACAATCTGCAACGAATGCTGGGCACACCACCGCCAAACGTCTAACCCCTTTTTGATACAGTGATTCTAGAATCTTATCCGTATAGGGTTGAACCCAAGCATTTGCACCTAAGCGAGACTGAAAAGCCACAGAATAGTCTTCATCCGTTAACCCCAGCACCTTAGCCATCGAACGAGACGAATGATAACACTGAATGCGATAACACACCGCTTCACCATCCTGGACAGAACACGGCTCATTGCGTTTAAAACAGGCTTTTTCATGACAAGTTTTTGGCAAATGGCTTTTAGGTAGCCCATGGTAACTCATCAATACATGCACGGATGGGTCAATGGAAGACACTGACTGAATCTGACGAGCATAGCCTTCAGCAAAACCCGCTTGATGATAAAAGTCTCTAATCCACTTCAACTGCGATGACAGTTCAAGCTCTTTAGCGACACGCTTCACTTCATCGATTGTGGATTGCGTGGTGGCATGTGCAAACTGTGGGTACATTGGAATCACCACAATCTCTTTACAGAATGATAATTGCTTTAACCCTTCCTCAATTGAGGGATTGCCATAGCGCATCGCCAAAACAACATGAGCATCACTTAACTGACATTGCAACTCCCGCACGAAATCTTGGCTATGCACCATCAATGGTGAGCCTGCCTCAGTCCAAATAGATTGATACGCCTTAGCAGAGCGCGGAGACCGAAAAGGCAATATCACCCATCGCAATAACAACCAACGCAACCACGCAGGCATGGTGATGACCGCAGGGTCTGATAAAAAAACTTTTAAATAGCGTCTTACTGATGGCGTGTCAGGTGCACTGGGCGTTCCTAGATTAACAATCAAAACACCTTTCGAAAAAAGCGATGGCTTTTGATCAAGACTCATCGTGCATTAACTCAGGATTCAAATGATAAGGTAAATACGCTGGCTCCCAATAAATCGCAGCTATACGTGCCGCGTAATCTACATCCGATTGAATACGAGCCACGCCATCTTCTGCTGCGGCATTAGCTACCGCTAACGCTACATCTTGACTCACTGAGTGCGCCCTATCAAATGAAGGTAACAATGCTCCATCAGGATCATGAATCAACGGTGAGCACTCTGCTAATGCCAAAGCAGCCTGTGTAATCATATGATCGGTAACACGGCTCGCACCTGAAGCTACAACACCCAAGCCTAAACCTGGGAAAATAAAGGCATTATTACACTGCGAGATACGAATACGCTTATCATTAAAGAGCACATCATCAAAAGGACTACCGGTTGCCACAATGGCTTTGCCTTTTGACCACTGATAAATATCTTGTGGTACCGCTTCAACACGCGAATTAGGGTTAGATAACGGAAAAATCATCGGCCGAGGTGTTGCAGTTACCATAGCCTCAACCACCGATTGATTAAATGCGCCTGCAACGGCAGATGACCCAATTAACACCGTGGGCTTCACTGACTCAATCACCTCTTGCAACTTAATCATAGAACCTTCATGTTCTATCCACTCATCTGCAGGTCGCGCATACGGCCGCTGAAAATCATACAAATCATCCATGTCATCGAGTAACAAACCCGGTCGATCAATTAACCAGAAACATCGACAAGCTTCCTCTCTTGAGAGTCCAGCTGATTGCAAAGCACTCATTAACTGATCAGCAATCCCAACACCTGCTGTCCCTGCTCCAAAAATTACGAAGCGTTGATCCACCAGCTGACTACTCGTCACCTTTAAACCGGACAACACACAGGCTAAAGCAGTTGCGCCTGTACCTTGTATATCATCATTAAACAAACACAACTGATCCTGATACTGACTTAATATTTTTCGTGCATTACTGGTGCCAAAATCTTCACAATGAATAAAGACATGTGGAAATTTTTTCACAATAGCTTTAAACACCAAATCAATAAAGGCATCGTATTCTTCACCCTCGATACGAGGATGATGCCAGCCTAAATACATCGGGTCATCCAACAAGGTTTTATTATTTGTGCCCACATCAATTTGTATCGGCAAGATATGGCGCGGATTCATACCACCACACAATGTATAGACCATGGCTTTTCCGACACAAATATCCACACCACCCGCACCCCAATCACCAATACCGAGCACACCTTCACCATCGCTGATAACAATCAATTCAACTTCAGGATAAGAAACACTGTTCATCATCATTTCAACGTTATCGGCTTCTTCATAAGAAAAATGCAACCCGCGTGGCGAATCAAATTGAAAGCTGTAATTTTTAACCGCATCACCAATGGTTGGCGTATAGACAATTGGCAGCATCTCATCTAAATGCTGGGTTACCAATTTAAAAAAAGCGACATTATTATGCTGACGCAAGCTGTTCAAGTATTTATTCTTAGATAGGTCCGTTGGCAGTAATACATACTGCTCATAATAACGTTTAGCTTGCTCATCTAACGTTTCGACATGAGCAGGCAACTTACCCACCAAATTAAATCGGATACGCTCTTCATGCGTAAATGCCGACCCTTTATTTAACTCTGGAGTAGTCAGCAACAACTTGCCAGTTAACGCAGTCTCTAACGCTAAGACTTTTTTATGCTCACCCACGACTTCTTTAAATTTTTTCACACTACTCTCCAAGACATCCTATCGATCATGATGACCTTCTTCTACCTACCACAAATCGATCATGTCCCGACCAATCTGGATACCCGGTAATTATAGCATATTGTGACCTTTTCATCTGATGGATCACAGCACTCGCTTGCGACGCCCCATGCTCTACCACACACCGACCTCCCGGCACTAAATACGATAATGCTTGCTGAATAATGATGTCTAAATCACTTAAACCGGCTTGACTGGCCACCAACGCAGACTGTGGCTCATACTGTAAATCTTGTAAGTGCGGATCCGAAACTTCTATATAAGGCGGATTCGACACCATTAAATCATACCCACCCTGTGGTAACGCATCACACCAATGACCTTGGTAACACGTTATATGCTGACAAGCATGTCGCTGTATATTCCTCTTCGCAACCCGTAACGCTTCCGCACTTTGATCGGTGGCATCAATTTTCCAGTGCGGGCGTTCTTTCGCCAACGCGATTGCAATAGCACCTGAACCTGTGCCTAAATCAGCGACACGCAACGTGGTATCAACTGGATACTGTGACAGCACCCACTCCACCAAACATTCTGTTTCTGGTCTCGGAATAAGCGTTGCCGCATTGACCTCCAAGGTTAAAGACCAAAACTCTTTTTCACCCAAAATATAAGCCAGTGGCTCTCCTTGAGCACGACGCGATACCCAACCCATCACTTGCTGATACTCCACATCAGAGAGCACCTTCTCAGGAAACGCATAACAAGCTGATCGTGGTAATTGGCACGCGCGCGTAATGATTAACTCAACTTCTAAAACAGCCGAGTCACCCACGGCAGACAGCCGCTCTAGCGCTGCTGATTTAACCATAGCCAATGTTTTTAGACGGGACTCTCGATCAATCATCACCTATCTCTGCCAATAGCTCAGCTTGCAACTCTCGAATCAACGGTTGCACGACAACATCCATATCACCTGCAATAAAATCATCTAATTGATACAAGGTTAAATTAATACGATGATCCGTCACGCGACCTTGTGGGAAATTATAGGTTCGAATTCGCTCAGAACGATCACCACTTCCCACTAAAGTTTTACGGGTTGCCGCCTGCTCTTGTCGCTGCTTGGATTGTTCTGCATCTAATAACTTAGCTTGCAATAAGGACATCGCTCGCGCTTTATTCTTATGCTGTGATCGCTCATCCTGACACTCAACAACAACACCGGTTGGAATATGCGTTAAACGAATGGCTGAATCTGTCTTATTAACGTGCTGACCACCCGCACCCGAAGCACGAAAGGTATCAACGCGCAAATCATTCGAATTAATCTCAATATTCTCTACCGCTGCCACTTCAGGCATCACTGCAACCGTACAAGCTGAGGTGTGCACGCGCCCTTGTGACTCCGTCGTTGGAACACGCTGCACACGATGAGCCCCTGATTCAAACTTAAGCTGCGAATACACGCCTTGCCCTTCTACCCGAGCAATCACTTCTTTAAACCCACCATGATCACCTTCATGCATGGAAATCAGTTCAACGCGCCAACCTTTTTTCTCTGCAAACCGACTGTACATACGAAATAAATCACCAGCAAACAGCGCCGCCTCATCGCCCCCTGTCCCTGCACGCACTTCTAAAAACACATTATTCTCATCATTAGGGTCAGTGGGTAGTAATAAGATTTTTAATTCCGACTCTACTGATGCTTGTTGTGCTTCCAATACAGTTAACTCTTCTTGTGCTAAAGCTTGCAATTCAGTATCAGACTCTTCCTCAAGCACTTCCTTTGCTGATGCAATGGCACTCACTGTATCTTGATACTGCGAAAATGTTTCCACTAATGATTCTAGACTCGCGTACTCTTTACTGTATTCACGATACCGATCCTGATCATTTATCACTGCAATATCACTCAGCATCGCTCCCAGTTCTTGATAACGTTGCGCTAAAGACAATAACTTTTGCTCCAATGACGGCTTCATAACATCACTCTTCTTAATTAATAGGCATTCTATAATTCCAAAAATTCCTTCATGACTAGCAATGCACTCGTCATCTTTTGAGACGCAAACTCTCGTAACTTGCGGGTTGGCTGGTGCAGTAATTTCTTAGTGAAAGCGTGTGAAAACTGATGCAATACCACTTCTGGGTCCTGCCCTTTATGCAATAGCTCCATGGCTTTTTGCAATTCACTTTTACGTACATCATCCACGCGCTGCCGATAATGGGAAATTAAATCTGCATTATCCACCACGCTTAACTGGCGCTGATAATTCTCTGCATGCAAAGCAATCATAGCCTCAGCTTGCTCCACAGCCGCTTCACGACCCACCATATTTTTCTGAACAATACTCTGTAGATCATCAATGTTATGCAAATGAACCCCTGGCAAATCAGCCGCCTCAGATGCAACATCGCGTGGTACAGCAAGGTCAGCAATAAACAAAGGGCGATTAGCACGCTGCGTCATCACCGGCGCCAACATGGCTACATCCACAAGAGGCTGTGCACTGGCTGTTGCGCAAATCATAATGTCAGCATGTATCAATGCCTCTGGTATTGCATCTAAGGTGGTGGCTTGCGCTTGAAATGATGCTGCGAATGTTGCCGCTGAATCATAGTGACGACCTGCCACTGTCATTGCTGCAACCGACTGGCCCTGTAAATGCGTGGCAACCAATTCCATCATATCGCCACTGCCCACCAATAACGCACGACACTGCGATAAATCACTGAATTGCGCTTTAATCAGTTTAATCGCCATGTAGGCTACTGAGACGGGGCACTTCCCTAAATTGGTGGATCGACGGATGTGCTTACAACTGGAAAACACCGCTGGAAATAATTGCTTGAGTGAGTGACTCACATACCCCGCCCCATCAGCTGCCGCATAGGCCGCTTTCATCTGCCCTAAAATCTGTGGCTCACCCAACACCATAGAATCCAATCCTGACGCAACGCGCATTAAATGACGCACCAACTCATCGCCATCTAAGGCATACAGGTGCTCGTGCAAGTTTGGTAAATGCATGTCACCCTGCTCTTTGAGCCATGACGACAGGTCTAGGGGTGCTGAAACATCCGCGTATACTTCTGTTCGATTACACGTGCTCAGTAACACAGCGCCATCCACCACCGGTTGAGCCATCAATGACTGCATCAACGCATTAGAACGTGTTTGATCAAACGCAAAGTGCTCGCGCAACTCAACTGGCGCTGTTTTGTAGTTCAACCCGCATGCCTGTAGCACCACTGTGCAACCCTCAATAATCGACCTTAAGATGGGCGCCATCATAGCATAAAATCCCAGCCTGTTAACTGATTGCACACCCTAGAGGCTTGACACACTCCTCGGCATTCACGATAGTGTCAATGACCCTACTCTGATAGTGAAACGCACACATGTTTAACACACTTTTTTCATGCATTCATCGCACTAAAGTGATTATTTTATGCTCAATTCTAAGCTATTTACTCACCGGATGCGTGAATGTCACACCACCTGCTGGTGCGACCTCCTTCAATAAACAACACCAAGCAACACGCGCCCAACGATTGAACAACATCACCCACTGGACTACTCGAGGCGCCTTTAGCATCACCACACCCCAAGAGGCCCAAATTGCCAATTACACCTGGAAGCTTACTGACCAAACCCACTACACCCTTCATATTGCCTCATCGTTAAATCTCTACCAACTGCACATTACCCAGTCAGGGAATACCGTCACCCTAGTCAAAGATCAAAAACAGCCCCTCACAGCGAATAACCCTGAAGCCTTAATGCAACAAGCACTGGGTTATAGCCTACCGATCTCGAATCTATACTATTGGATAAGAGGCCTACCTGCTCCCGGCACCAAACAAACAACTTATAATGACTATGGGCTCCTCACACAACTGGAACAAGATGGCTGGACGATTACCTTTTTAAACTATACGCATCAAGGCAATGTTGACTTACCACAACTCATTCGACTCACAGGCCACCATCTCGCCATTAAGCTCGTCATCAAACAATGGGAACTCGCACACCCCTCACCCAAACAGTGACTCCATGACTCCATTCACCACACTCACCCTTCCCGCACCGGCCAAAGTAAATCGCTTTTTGCATGTCCTTGATCGTCGACCCGATGGCTATCATAACCTACAAACCGCATTCCAATTTATTGACCTGTGCGACGAGCTCAGTTTCCAACGACGCAACGACTCATCGATCAACCTCACGACGCCGCTGCAATCTGTCGCCCTACCAGATAACTTAATAGTCCGAGCAGCACAGTGCCTACAAGCCTACACAGGGTGCACTTTTGGCGTCGACATCGCACTCACAAAATGCATCCCAATGGGTGCTGGTCTGGGTGGCGGAAGCTCAGATGCCGCTACTACATTACTAGCTCTCAACCGACTCTGGGAGCTAGCACTCCCCCAAGACACACTCCTGAAGCTCGCCACACAACTCGGCGCTGATGTCCCGATTTTCATTTATGGTCATGCCACCTGGGCTGAAGGCATTGGCAATGTTTTCACGCCACTATCCCCCCCTGAACCCTGGTACTTATTGATTCACCCACCAATCCATATTCAAACGGCCACCTTATTTCAACAATTATCCCAGCACCCCCCTCGAATAAGCGGCGTGAAACCAACCACCGATTTTGACGCATACTCGAATGATTTCGAGGCTCTGGTGATGGAACAATTTCCGTTACTGCAATCGCTGGTAGAGACCCTCCAACCCCACACCAGACTACGCTTAACCGGAACAGGGTCCGTGATGTACGGAACATTTGACACGCGAGACGAAGCCAGTACAATAGCCAGCCTAGCTCCGGCGAATTGTCACACCATTGTGACAAAAGGGAAGAATATTTCCCCTCTGTACGAAGCTTTAGATGGTTAATGATGGGGTGTCGCCAAGTGGTAAGGCACGGGGTTTTGATCTCCGCATTCCCAGGTTCGAATCCTGGCACCCCAGCCACCTAACTGACATTAACAATCACCTAAAGGAGTTGTTATCTTGCTTGATATAAAAATTTTTTCTGGCAACGCAACCCCTGTCCTCGCTCAAAAAGTCTCTAAAGCCTTAGGTGTCCCCCTTGGTGATTGCCAGGTATCACGTTTTAGTGATGGTGAAATTAAAGTCTGCATTAATGAAAATGTGCGTGGACGTGACGTCTTTATCATCCAATCGACCTGCGCCCCATCCAATGACAACTTAATGGAACTGATTATCATGGCTGATGCCTTTCGTCGCTCTTCAGCCGCGAGCATCACAGCGGTCGTACCCTATTTTGGCTATGCCCGGCAAGACCGTCGAGTCAGATCCACTCGAGTACCCATTACTGCCAAAGTCGTTGCTGACATGATGGCTTCTGTCGGCATTACCCGTATGATCACGGTTGACCTTCACGCCGACCAAATTCAAGGGTTCTTTTCTATCCCCGTGGATAACACGTATGCCAGCCATGCCATGGTCAATACCACAGCCCTGCTCAAACAATTCACGAACCCCATGATCGTCTCACCCGATGTGGGAGGTGTGGTTCGAGCACGCGCGATTGCTAAACGCCTTAACGATGCCGATCTCGCCATCATCGATAAACGACGCGCTCGCGCCAACCAATCTGAAGTCATGAACATCATCGGTGATGTCTCTGGACGTGACTGCATTATTATGGATGACATTGTAGATACCGCTGGCACACTCAATCATGCCGCTTCCGCACTGAAAGCAGCCGGTGCCTCCACTATCACTGCGTTCTGCACACACCCCGTCCTATCCGGTAATGCGCTTGAACACATCAGCACCTCTCAGCTAGACAACATCATCGTCTCAGACACTATCCCACTGTCTAAAAATGCCGAGAAGTGCTCAAAAATCCAACAAGTTACACTCAGCGAGTTGCTGGCTGAAACCATCCTACGCATCGACAAAAAACAATCGGTCAGCTCCATGTTCACTGACGACGTATAAACACGTTTCAGGCTTGCCTTTTTTATTAAACTCGGTAGAATCCCTTGGTCTTATTCTTCGTAATAAAACCTATTGATACACATGACGGTAAGAGGTAGCACCATGTCGACTGATTTTCAAATTGACGCTGAAGTTCGCAATCACGCAGGCAAAGGTGACGCACGTCGCTTACGCCACCAAGATCAAATCCCAGCCATCATCTATGGTGCTGAGAAAGACCCACAATCGATTGTTTTAGAACATAAAAACATTCAGAAAATGCTTAATAATGACGCAGCCTATTCTCACATCCTAACCGTTGCTGTGGATGGGAAAAAAGAGCAGGTAATCCTTAAAGCTATTCAACGCCATGCTTACAAGCCTTTAATCCTACACGTTGATTTCATGCGCATTAAGAGCAAAGAAGCCATTACCATGAAAACTCAAATCCACTTCCTTAACGAAGAAAACTGCCAAGCCATCAAACAAGGCGGCGTACTCTCTAAATTAATGACAGACCTTGAGATCACGTGCTTACCTGCAGACTTACCTGAATCCGTTGACATCGACCTCACCGACGTTGAGATGGACCAAACACTGCACATCTCAGATATCCAACTGCCAAAAGGCGTTGAATTAGCTGCGGGCGAACTGGATGACGAACACAACCTAGCGGTTGCCAGCATCCACAAACCTAAAGCGAGCCCGGTATCTGATGACGAAGTCACTGAAGATAGCCCCGCTGACAGCGCTGATGAATCAAAGGATGCTGAATAAGGAAGAGACCGGATGTCAACACATCCCATCCAGCTCATTGTTGGCCTGGGCAACCCAGGCCAACAGTATCAAAAAACCCGCCACAATGCAGGCGCATGGCTCATCGATCAATTAGCCAATCAGTTGAATACCCCTCTCAAAAATGAAACTAAGTTTTCTGGGGCTATTGCTAAGGCACAGATTGATACACAAGCCTGCTGGTTACTCAAACCCTCCGGCTATATGAACCACAATGGCCAATCGATTGCCGCCATCACTCGCTTCTACAAGATCCCAGCAGAAGCCATCTTAGTCGCCCATGACGAACTGGATTTCCCAGCTGGCACCATTCGCATTAAACAAGGCGGAGGGCATGGCGGGCACAATGGCTTGCGAGATACCATCTCCGCACTAGGCTCAAAAAACTTTATGCGACTGCGCATTGGCATTGGCCACCCAGGCCAATCAGACGACGTGTCACCTTATGTCTTAAGCGCCCCTTCCAAACATGACCAACAACGCATCCAAGCCGCCATTGATGATGGACTCTCTATCATCGAACCACTCATCACTGGCAACACTGAACAAGCTATTCATCAACTGCATAGCAACTAACACCCCAGAGAGGAAACACCATGGGCTTTAAATGTGGCATCGTTGGCCTACCTAACGTTGGAAAATCCACCTTATTCAATGCTCTCACACAATCGGGCATTGATGCGGCCAACTACCCTTTTTGCACCATCGAACCTAATGTTGGCATTGTTCCCATGCCCGATAATCGCCTTGACCAAATTGCGGCTATCGCACAGTCGAAAGAAACCATCCCTACCACCATGACCTTTGTGGATATTGCTGGCTTAGTCAAAGGCGCCTCACAAGGTGAGGGGCTGGGTAATCAATTTTTAGCACACATTCGCGAAACCCAAGCTATAGCACATGTCGTTAGATGCTTCGAAAATGACGACATAACGCATGTATCTGATGAGATTGACCCAATATCCGACATTGACGTCATTATGACGGAACTCATCTTATCCGACCTTGAGCTGATCGAAAAACAATGCATTAAAATTGCCAAAGACGTTAAACGTGGAGATAAAGCCGCTAACGCACTTGCACCACTCCTGGAACGCATCAAAACACACCTTGAAGCTGGCCAACCGGTTCGCACACTTTCCATCGAAGATGACGAGCAACCTCACCTTACGCACCTCACCCTCATCACTGCCAAGCCCATGCTCTACATTGCCAATGTTGATGAAAATGGATTTGAAAATAACCCGCATTTAGACCAGGTTAAGGCGCTTGCCAATCAGGAAGGCTCTCAGGTTGTCCCTGTCTGTGCCGCCATAGAAGCTGAAATCGCCGAGCTCGACACCGACATGCAACAGGAATTCCTAGGCAGCCTAGGGCTCACTGAACCTGGACTGAACCGCGTCATCCAAGCAGGCTATCAGCTCTTAAACCTAGAAACCTACTTCACTGCAGGACCCAAAGAAACTCGAGCCTGGACCATCCTTCAAGGGGTAACCGCACCCAAAGCTGCCAGTGTGATTCACACCGACTTTGAACGCGGATTTATTCGCGCAGAAGTGATCAGCTTCGATGACTACATAGCCCATCAAGGAGAAGCCGGTGCCAAAGAAGCCGGCAAATGGCGCCAAGAAGGTAAAACCTATGTGGTTCAAGATGGAGACGTCATACTGTTCCGCTTTAATGTCTAAAGCATCGATCAGCAGCAGCCCCTTGACATCATCGACCTAACAAGACAAAATCTCACGTCCTCGCAATGGCTATGTAGCTCAGCTGGTTAGAGCACAGCATTCATAATGCTGGGGTCCCTGGTTCAAGTCCAGGCATAGCCACCACCTCACTTAAATACTCTCTACCCCATTGCAGACCCTCTCGCTAATGGTATAGTAAAAGTCAGGTTGGATAATCAACCTCACTTTCTAAATTGACGCTCTCACTCAACTGACAGCCCAACACGTCAAATGAGATCAAGGACGAATTTAGACCATAAGAACCATGATAACAAGGAGACACATCATGAAAAGCATAGCAATCTTCAGCGTAATAGCACTGACACTCGGCCTATCGGCATGTAATACAGGTACATCCACTATCAATCCAAACACCAGCAACCTGACGCCCGGTGTTGGCAGCTCAAGTTAATGCATCAGGGGGTACAACCTACCCCCTACACCCAACTCAAAACACCCACACTACCTTTTTTCTACAACACCATCACTAACCACCCGTCAGTGCGAAAACAAACGATGCGCGCTCCTGCTCGTCCTCCACCACAAATAAATCATTGCCACCCACAAACACCCGTATAGGCAGCTTCTTGATAGGTTTAATTGATAATCCCGCTGAGGTCACACCATCAGAGTACTCATCCACAATCACATCCAACCAAGCATTCACACGATACCCAACCCCAAAAAATGGCAACCACTGATCATAAGGCAAGTCACTAATGGATACCCAGTCTGTTTGTCCAAACGCACGATTACCAATACCCACAGTCATGGAAAAAGGGTATGTATTATCTTCTCTAACCGGCTGATGAAAGCGCATAAAATGTGTCAACGAAAAATAGGATGTGTGATAAAATCCCGTACCACCGCCCTCCTCCCAACCCGCTAACTGATACACACCAAAGGCAACAGCCGTGTGAGAATCGACAAAAAAATGTGATAATTTAAAACCAACAGCACCTTTATCTGCAAAACCACCATCATCAGGGTTAATGCTTAAAATTTCAAACTGCACAGTTACCCCAAGCCCTTTCACTTGGTTACCCAAGCCGTAAGAAAACATTGCCGCGCCATCATTCTGACAATTATTTTCACCCCAATGACAATCCCAGCCTGCCATACCCACTCCCCACTGACCTGGCTCCAACCCAAAGCCAGAAGGTACAACAATAGTAGAACCCGGGAAGTCATAAGGGATATTAGCTTCAGGCTCTTCTAAGGATAAAGACGCAGCCCCGGCATCTTGAGCCAATACAACTGCAACAGAGCCCGTTACCATCACAATAGTAGCAGCCATCAAAGCAAACCATCTCATACAACCATCCTTAGTTATAATTATAAATAACACCTACATTAAATAAGTTTTGATCTGCCGAATGCTGATGCGAACGACACCACTGATAAACATAAAACACCGAACGATAGTCTATAGCACATCATCACAACCTCCAATCTCACTGACACATGATTAAAAAAACCCAACCACATAAAGACCTTATCAATCTTTCTGCACGCTAGCCATACAAGCTAAAATATCATACCGCTCACTAGAGCCCACTACATCGACAGTAAAGTGAATCCCTCATCTGCCATCACTTGCCATTGAGGCGAATGATCCTTATCAATTAATGCGGCGCGCACACCTTCTTGAAAATCCGGCCAAGCCAAGCACTGTTGCACTAACATTAAATCAGTATCAATCACCGCATCAAATGACGATGATCGTGCTCGCTCAAGTTGCAGTAACGCTAACTGCATACTGATGGGTGCATTATACGTTAGGGCTTGTTGAGTGGGTTGAAACCACGCCTCTGTTAATGCCATCACGCCTGATAAAATCGCATCCAATGACCCTGCTTCAAAACACTGCTCAATAGAGGCTGCGTGTTGCATGACTGATGAGTCACCACCCGACTGAGCAAACCGACTCAGTATCTGATCAACACCCTGATGAGGGTCATCCCCCCAGTCTGACTGGGTCAACGTTAAGCGCAACTCATCATAATCGCTCACAGCCACCTTACTTGATGACAATCCTAATGCAACACAATCATCAGCATCTAACGTTAATCCTGTCAAAGCCATCCAGCGACCAATATGATAAGGCAAGCGTGATAAATGATAAGTCGCACCGACATCCACAAAAAAACCAATCTTAGCTTCAGGCATTGCCAAATGAGTACTATCAAATACCACGGGATGCGACCCATGCAAAGACACACCCACACCACCACCCATGGTAATACCGGCCATTAATGCCACATACGGTTTTTGATAATGAAATAAATAACGATTCAGCTCATACTCCAACACAAAATACGGATGCGGGACTGTCTTTAAAGCATCCGGATCATGAAATAGAGCTTTGACATCACCGCCCGCACAAAAAGCACGCGGTGAATCACTATAAATCACCACACCCTGAACGCTATCATCGTCTTGCCATTGCACAAGTTGCCCATATAACTGTTGCAACATATCAAAGGTTAGGGCATTCAATGCCGAAGAACGACACAAGGTGACAACACCGGTCTTACGACCATGATCATTCATAACCTCATTAAACATCATATCTGTCATCATTCAACCTCAGCTTGATACGCTACACCCTGTGGACGCGGCGGTACAGCTCGCAGCAATTGCTGGGTATAAGCGTGTTGCGGGCGCGTTAAGACTTGCTCTACAGGGCCTTGTTCCACAGAGCATCCTTGGTGCATCACCATCACGGAATGTGCCAATGCGGCAACCACCGAAAGGTGGTGCGTGATTAAAATATAAGAGATACCTCGGTGGACTTGTATCTCCGACAATAACTGTAAAATCCGTTGTTGAATAGAGACATCTAACGAACTGGTTGGCTCATCTAAGATCAAACAGGCTGGGTGTAATGCCAATGCGCGCGCGATACATAACCGTTGTCGCTCACCGCCTGAAAATTCATGAGGAAAAGCCCACTTCGCATCAATCGGTAAACGCACTTGTTCAAGCAGCTCATCGGCAAGACTGATCTGCTCTCGATGCTTCATGGATCGGTTTTGCACTAACACACCTTCCATTAAACAATCTAAAATGCGCATACGAGGATTAAGTGCTGCATAAGGGTCTTGAAACACCATTTGCAAAACAGCCGACCAGGTGCTCGATTTTTCTTGCTGTTTCTCACACAAGCGAATCTCACCCCCTTGATGAGACACTAAGCGCACTAACGCTTTAGCAACCGTCGTTTTACCGGAACCTGACTCACCCACGATCGCTAAGGTCTGCCCTTGATGGACTTGAAAACTGACCGACTCAACCGCCTTCACATGATCCACTGTACGTTGCAATAAACCTTTCTTAATCGGAAAATACACTTTTAAATGCTCAACGTGCAGCAAGGTATCAGCTTCTTGTGACACTTGTTGAGGCACTAATTCCGGAACCGCCTGCAATAATTGCTGTGAATAAGGGTGTTGAGGTGATTGAAAAAACGTCACCGCCTGGGCCTGCTCTTGCACTTGCCCCTGACGCAACACCAAGATGTCATCCGCTAATTGAGAGACCACCGCAAGATCATGGCTAATGAACAATAATGCCATGTTATGTTGACGTTGAAGATCACGTAACAAAGTGATCACTTGTGCTTGCACGGTAACATCCAATGCCGTCGTGGGTTCATCGGCAATCAGCACGGAGGGCTGACACGCTAATGCCATGGCAATCATCGCACGTTGCCGCATACCACCCGATAGCTCATGAGGATAAGCACGCAAACAGCGTTCTGGTTGACGTAAGCCTACTTCTTCCAATAAGGATATCGCACGCTTTTTAGCTGCCCGTCGTGAGAGGCGCTCATGTAAAAACAACACGTCGAATAATTGCTGAGCAATTGTTTTCACCGGATTCAATGCCGTACTCGCATCTTGAAAAATCATCGCAATGCGCGCGCCGCGAATCTGTCGCATACGTCGCTGTGAATAATTCAAAAGATCCTGGCCTTCAAAAAACACCTGGCTCTGTTGACCGATAAACGCAGATGAAGGTAATGATTGCATGGTTGATAATGCCGTCATGGACTTCCCACTACCAGACGCCCCCACTAACCCCACACATTGCCCTGCTGATACATCGGATGACACTTGGTCAACCACTCGCTTATACGTATTACGTT
>JABABC010000079.1 GCA_014238445.1 Coxiellaceae bacterium | reverse complement strand
TGCCCAGTTAATCACTTCATCTGCACTGGTCGTGACAAAACCATCCTTACCAAAGAATGCATCCTTTATTCCCATTCCAAGGCCCCTTTCTTCCATTCATACACAAAGCCCACCAGTAGTACGGCCAGAAAAAAGATTGCCGCCCAAAAACCAGGGCCCGATAAATGACGAATAACTTTTGCCCACGGAAATAAAAAAGCGGTTTCCAAATCAAAGAGTATAAATAAGATAGCAACCAGGTAATAACGCACATCAAACGGTAACCGTCGTGTCTCAAGCGGGTCAAAACCACACTCGTAAGGACCGTCTTTAGCTACAGACGGTAAACGCTTTCCCAGCACCTTACCAGAAGTGAGCGCAACAACACCTAACGCAATAGCAAATGCCATAAAAATTAACACACTTAAATAAGCGACTAACATGCTACTCCCCGAATCAGTTACATCCCTTAACTATCAGTTACATCCCTTAACTATTAAGTAGTTAACCTACCTGGCTAACGCTCTACTTGCAAGATGGTGCCGAAGGTCGGACTCGAACCGACACGGCCATACAGCCACAGCCCCCTCAAGGCTGCGCGTCTACCAATTTCACCACTTCGGCATAACTCTCACAAACTCCCCTATGACTTCATCGATCTAAGAGGCATCACCTTCAGATGAGCCTGGGATCAGAGGCATTGTAACAGCATCACGTGATACTGCCTGCTGACGCTTTGACTGCACTGCTGTCAAATGCCCCAGACTAATACTCGTTACATAGAAAATAAAGGCTAGAAAACAAGTCAACTTAACCAGAAATGGCAATGAGCCTTCACTGCCAAACATCGTATTAGAAGCACCACTACCAAAAGCAGCCCCAACATCAGCACCCTTACCATGTTGCAACAGCACCATGACAATAATAAACACACACACTAACACATGAATTAAGAGCAAGATTGATTGCATAACGCACCTATTTTTAAAAATTCCTCGGCATCTAACGATGCTCCTCCAACCAATGCCCCATCAATATCAGGCATCTCAAATAAGCCTGCGGCATTCGAGGATTTCACACTACCACCATAAATTATGCGTATCGCATTGCCCAATCCTGCATCAAAATCAACTAATAACTGTCGAATTTCATGATGCACTGCCTGTGCTTGTTCTGGTGTCGCATGTCGCCCCGTACCAATGGCCCACACGGGCTCATAAGCTACCACCAAGTGAGATAAAATACTAGGGTTTGCCAGGCTCTCCAGGACGGGTTGCAACTGATCGTTAATGGTTTTAACGGCTAATCCCGCTTCGCGCTGCTCAAGTGTTTCACCGACACAGATAATGGGCTTCAAATCCACCCTCAATGCCTGATTTAATTGCTCAACCACCATCGCATTCGTCTCACCAAATAATGAGCGACGCTCCGAGTGGCCTATCAACACATACTCACAACCTTGGTCGACTAACATCGCTGCAGATACATCTCCAGTATACGCTCCTGCATCAAAACGACTCACCGACTGACCACCCCATGCAATAGAAGAGTGTTGCAAAAGACTTGCGGCCTGCTGCAAATAAATAAATGAAGGAAAAAGAACACATTCAACAGATTCACAAGGCTCATAATGCTGCTTAATACCAGACAGAAGCGCCTCAACACGTTTCTGAGTACCGTTCATTTTCCAATTTCCCGCTACCAATGATTTTTTCATTCTTTCATTCTCACCAAAACATGCAGAGTTCAACAGAAACCCTCATTATGATTACATCCATGAGCACTGACTAAGCACAATACCACCACTGCCACTCACGATCACTTCACGTCAGACAACGCAGATTCAAAAGTCTTTATTTTCGCCTGGTCACGCACACCACTCACATAAACGGCATAATCTATTTGAGACCATGCCTGCACTAGGCTTTGCTTTAAAGCAGTTGCTTCTTTCGCCTTCACAGCATTTACTGGCGGGTTATTCCAACCTGAAATCTTAAAGACATAGTAGGTTTTATTATCCACTAACACCGTATTGACCACTGCTTGTTTTTCTTTTAACACAGGCGTTGAAAAGACAGACTGTGTCAATGTCGCCGGCAAGGACTGGTTATCACGAGACAAAGCCGCCACTTGCTTCCAAGTTAATTGGTATTGCTGTGATAGGGATTGAACCGTTTTACCTGACTGTAATGCTTTCTGAATAGTGTAGGCTTGCACACCCGCTAATTCCTCAGTTTTCTTCTCAACTAATTGCGCCTGAATCGTTTCTGCGACATCCTTCAAAGGTAATTGATGACTTTCCACAACAGTATGCCGACGCAAAACAACCACCGCACCGTCTTTTAAG
>JABABC010000048.1 GCA_014238445.1 Coxiellaceae bacterium | reverse complement strand
TGGGGATTGTTTCATGTGAAACAATCCCCAGTTTAAATACTGGCGACGCAATATTGGGCCGTCAGTAAAGTATTGGTGACACAGGGTATCAATAAATTGCATGGGAAGGTGATGGGCAATGACAGGCCCCTTAACCAGTTCCTGGTTAAGTTTTAGCGTCTGTTCATGAGACAGGGCGCGCTGAATGCCGATGTTTATAGGATCAGCTCCTGAAGTTGCTGTGCAGTGAAGAATAAAGTGATCGTGATCATGGTGAATCAGACGTTGAGGTTTAGAGGTGCGAAAGGATTTAAAATGGGAGAGGTAATAAAGCGCTTCTAGTAAGCTAGATTTTCCTGATCCATTATTACCTGAGATGATGTTGATTGCAGCGGTTTCTAACTGTGCACAGGTGATATTACGAAAATTATGAATAGCAATAGACGTAACGCAAGGTTGTGGCATGGGTTATCTTCCTACGGTGTAAGAGGGCTCGTGATAATTCCCACAGTGAATGGCTAGATTCGCATGGGCATAATCACAAAGACACTGTCATGCTCACTGCCTACCTCAGTAATGAGCATGCTTTGATTCTGATTGGCTAGCTTCAGTTCAATATTGTCTGTTTCTAATATATTAAGATTTTCAATGAGGTAGCTCACGTTAAATCCAATGGATAGGGGGTCGGAAGAATAATCTACAGGAAGCTCTTGTTCGGCAGCTTCATTCTCAGGATTATTCGAAGAAACTTTAATGCAGTTTTCTTTGATGTCCAAGGTGACGCCGCGAAAAGCATCATTACACATGATGGCTGCCCGAGATAACATGTTTTTTAGTTCCATTCTATTTAGAGATAAAGATTTATCATTCCCGTAAGGGATAACTCTTTCATACTCAGGGAACCGACCTTCTATTAGCTTAGATTTGAAATGGAAGGTATCGGAAGCCACAGAGATAAAATTATGGCATAACATCATGGTGATGGGTGTGTCGGTACTGTCGAGTAGTTTGATGAGTTCTGTGACTGCCTTTCTAGGGATAATGCATTGTAGGCGATGGTCAGTTTTAATGGGTAGTGAGATGACGTTAGTGGCTAGGCGGTGACCGTCAGTCGCTACAGTTCGCATATCGCTGGTGCTAAATTCTAATAACATGCCATTTAAATAGTAACGGACATCTTGATGCGCCATAGCGAAAACGGTACGTTGCAGTAAGGTTTTGAGTTGATTCTGCGGCAGAGTAACGGATATGGTGCTCTCTGTTTGGTCGGCAGATGGAAAATCTTTTGAGGGTAAGGTGGCTAATGTAAAGCGACACTTATCTCCATAACGTAATAAAATATTGTTTTTTTGCTGTTTGAAGGTGACAGTAGCATCTTGAGGGAGTGACTTGCAGATATCAAAGGTTTTTTTACCCGGCAAAGTAAAGGTCTGATCCTCATCAAGGGGTGTGCTCAATTTAGAGAACGCCGTGATTTCAATGCCTAGGTCAGTAGCAGTGATTGCGGCTGTATCGCCTTGCGCACGTACCAATATATTAGAAAGAATAGGAATGGTCTTGTTGTTTTCTACCACACCCATAACTTGTTGAAGTGCAGTGTGTAACGCTTCTTGTTTGATAGCAATGGTCATCTTCTTCTCCTCATTAACCGGATAGAATCCTTAGAAAATTCTGGTGATCTTCTTGGATATCCAGATTAGTCTCAGTCAGTTCTTGAATTTTCCGGCAAGCGTGTAAGACCGTCGTGTGATCACGTCCACCAAAAGCATCTCCAATCTCTGGCAAACTGTGACTGGTCAGATTTTTTGCCAAAGCCATCGCCATTTGACGGGGCCGGGCAATGGAGCGGCTCCGTTTCTTAGAGAGAAGGTCGCTGATCTTCACTTTGTAGTAGTCAGCGACAGTCTTTTGGATATTATCGATAGTTACGAGCTTGGCCTGTAATGAGAGAAGGTCTTTCAGTGCTTCACGAGCTAGTTGAGTAGTGATGGGGCTACCAGTAAATTGCGCATTGGCGACGACGCGTTTGAGTGCGCCTTCCAGTTCTCGTACATTCGATTGAATGTGTTTGGCAATAAAGAAAGCCACGTCATTGGGGAGATCAGCTTTAAATTGTTCAGCTTTCGTCATAAGGATGGCTACCCGTGTTTCTAGTTCGGGGGGTTCAATAGCAATGGTCAGCCCCCATCCGAATCGAGATTGTAGACGTTCCTCTAAGCCATGAATTTCTTTAGGATAACGATCACATGTGAGTACGATTTGCTGGTGATTATCAAGCAAGGCATTGAAAGTATGGAAGAATTCCTCTTGGGACCGTTCTTTCCCAGCGAAGAATTGAATGTCATCAATTAATAGGCAATTGACTGTTCGATAGTATTTTTTGAACTCGTTCATTGCGTTGCGTTGTAGGGCCTTAATCATATCGGCGACAAATTTTTCAGAGTGTAAGTATAATATCTTGGCGCTCGGGTTTTGCGATAGGATGTAGTGGCCCATTGCGTGAGCAAGGTGTGTTTTACCAAGACCTACACCACCATAAATAAATAAAGGGTTGTAAGCTTGTCCGGGATTTTCTGCTACTTGTTGCGCTGCGGCACGTGCTAGCTGATTCGATTTACCTTCAACAAAGTTATCAAATAAGAAAGTTGGGTTGAGGTGGCTGGTATGTGCCGTGGATGATTGTGAAGTGGGTGATGCTTGTGCGCGTGTTTGCACCCTGGGTTTATTGGCGTGATTCGTTATGGGTCTTGGTGATTGAGTGGACCCAATTTCCAATTTAATGGGCGGTGTTTGAATGCCTCGTTCTTGGCAGATGGCATTAAGTGCATCATGGATGGCAGACAGGAAATTTTCCTCGACCCAGCTCACAACAAATTGATTAGGAGCATAGAGGATAAGGGACTGATCATTGATGTCCGCTTGTAGTGGTTTGATCCATTTATTAAATGTATTGGCGTCATCAACTTTTTGGTGCAAGGTTTCTAAACAAGCACCCCAAAGCGAGGCAACATCTGGTGCTGCTACTGACATGTCCATCCCTGAAAAATTATCAAAGTCATTCTATACCTATGTTCTGTTGTTATCTATAAAAATTTGTTGCTCGTTATAGAACAGGGATGTTTACAGCGATAACCTATCATTTATGAAGGGTTTGCACTTGTCATTTTATGATCACATTACTATGACATCAACGATTGAGTGCGAAGGATCAAGATTGTACTTAAGAATCATCAAGTGGTCTAGCGATAAATGATAAAAGTATTAGTTGAGTAGTGCTTCTAGAATAGCCATGCGCATCGAAACGCTATTTTTCGCTTGCTCTAAAATGATTGATTGGTCGCTATCGGCGATGGATGATTCAATTTCGAACCCGCGATTCATAGGGCCGGGGTGCATGATAATAGCATGAGGTTTAGCCAGAGCCAGCTTTTCTGTAGTGAGGGCATAATGTTTGAAATACGTTGCTTTATCAATTGGAGTCGTAGATGCATCAATGCGCTCTTGTTGTACACGCAGACAGACAATAATATCGGCATCGTCTAGTCCTTGCTGGATATCCATTTGAGTGACACCCGTGGGTGTCTTTGCATTATTAGGTTGCAGTGCTGGTGGCGTGATATATCGAATATCCGTGGTCCCCATAATCTGTAAGCCAGCGGTCAGAGAGCGAGCAACGCGGGAATGGTAGGTGTCACCCAGTATGGCAACAGAGAGCGAGCTGAAGTCTGAAAAATGTGATTGAATCGTCATAAGATCAGTTAAGCATTGTGATGGATGTTGATGTGTGCCATCGCCAGCGTTTAAGACTTTAGCATCAGTCAGGAGTTCAGAGGCAATAAACTCAGGAGTGTGATTAATAGCATGACGAATAATAAAGAGGGAAGAACCCATCGCTTCTAAGTTATGGATAGTATCTAAAAGTGATTCGCCTTTTAGGGTTGATAGGTTGGGGATGTTAGGTGTGATAGTGCGGAGTTGAAGGCGCTGCGCTGCAATTTCAAAGGAGTATTGTGTTCGAGTGCTTGGTTCAAAAAACAAGTGCGTGATAATAGGCTGTGTTGGTCGGGATAATGCAGTAGGCGTGTCTGAGGATGCCAATTCCCTTGCTCTATCAATGAGGTACTCGATGCTGGTTTTTTCTAAGTGATTGATGGTGA
>JABABC010000049.1 GCA_014238445.1 Coxiellaceae bacterium | reverse complement strand
TCTTGCTCAGTTGCTAATACCACTGTTTGCTCATCTTCATCAATGCACTCAATCACACCAACAAAATTACGACAATTCTCTCTTGCGCGTGCTAAACGTACTTTAATTCTGTGCCCCAGGTAACGCTGGTAGTGTGACAAGCAATACAAAGTACGCTCAATACCGGGGGAGCTTACTTCTAGCGTTAATTGATCACCTAATGTCGTTTCAACTGCGAGTACTGCGCGCAACTGGCGATTCAATCGCGAACAATCACCCACTAATACACCGCTGGTTTTTTCAATAAAAACACACAATAACGGTCCATGGGATTGTGACCGAAACTCATAACCCCACAACTCATAACCTAATGATGCGACAGTTGATTCTAAAATTCCTTGCAGCTTTTGTTGCACGTTCTTTAACCACGCTCTCTTTCTTCTCAACAAATAAAAACAGGGCTCGAGGCCCTGTTTTCAATAAAAAGCTCACTAAGAGCATTATTGGTAGCGGGGGTAGGATTTGAACCTACGACCTTCGGGTTATGAGCCCGACGAGCTGCCAGACTGCTCCACCCCGCAATGTGTGATGTAGTCTAATGGCAACGATTCAAAAAAACAAGCCTTATTCAATATTCCAATCATAATAATCGGCGTTCAAACAACATAAAACACAGCGTGACACAATGTGTATATAAATCCCGGCAAAATCCCCAGAACCAAAACACCTAAGCCATTGATAGAAGATGCGATTCTAGCATCTCGCGGCAAAACCACTGGGACAATCGCTGTAGGAACTTCAAAATACATGACCTTAATCACGCGAATATAATAAAAAGCACCGATAACCGAGAATAGAATTGCGGCTACTGCTAACCACGTTAAGTGCACTTGAATCAGTGCTTCTAATACACCCACCTTAGCCATGAAGCCCACCATCGGCGGAATGCCTGCCATGGAAAATAAAATTAATAAAAAGATAAATGCCAGCCAAGGATTACGTGAATTTAATCCATGCAAGTCATCGATACGACTCACTTCTTTCCCTGCACAACTGAGCAAAACCAACAACCCAAATGCCCCTATCGACATCACCATATAACTCAAGAGGTAAAAGAGTGCGGCAGCATAACCTCGGGGCGTCGCACAGAGCACACCCAACAGCATATACCCACTGTGCGCAATCGATGAATAAGCTAACATTCGCTTAATGCTTGTTTGAACAATCGCAGCAATATTACCCACAGCCATTGACAGAAGCGCAATGACAATCAATAAGGCCTGCCACTCATGGCTTGCAGCCGGCATGGTTTCGACCAATAATCGCATCAGTAGCCCAAAAGCCGCCACCTTCGGAGCCCCACTCACAAACAAGGTCACCGAATTAGGTGCACCCTCATAAACATCAGGGACCCACATATGGAATGGCGCTAATCCTAATTTGAAAGCAATACCCGCCAAAACAAACACCATAGCAAAGAGCAGCACATGCCATTGCTGTGTCAATCCCGTTGACACAAGCTGGGCAACCACCGGGACCTCCATACTTTGCGTTAAACCAAATAAAATGGATAAACCATAGAGCAACAAACCTGACGCAATAGCTCCAATCAGAAAATACTTCAAACTCGCTTCCACACAACGCGCTTGATGACGCTGAAAAGCGATCATGGCATACAACGGCAGTGATAATAGTTCAACACCCAAGTACAGCACGATAAAGTTATTACCTGATATTATAACCAACATACCCAATATGGATAACAAACTTAAGACATAGAATTCCACGTCGGGCAGGCAAAATACACGATTATAGGAACGCGCATAAATAAACGTAAAAAAGCAGCACAACAAAGTTAATAACTTTAAGAATACAGCTAGCTTATCTAACACATACCCTTGGGAAAAAGCATACATTGGATCACCATGCACACCCACCGCCTTAACAAACACCCAAACAGTCAACGCCATAGCAATCACGATCGTGAGCTGGGTTAAGTAATAGCACAACGATTCCCGTTTAGGAAAAAAAACACCCACCATTAAGATGACACAGCTAGCTACTAGCACAAAACATTCAGCCGAAGCAGGGAAAACATAGGATAAAAAAGCACTCATTTATTCACCTTATACTAATTTAGTTGCCATACTGAGATGCAACAGATGATCAACCGATGCATGCAACAAGTTTAGCAGTCCGTTCGGAAACAAACCCAGATACAAAATAGCGGCACTCAACAAGACAAAATTAAATTTATCCACACCAGAGATATCTTTCAGCGCAGCCACCTGATCACTCACAACGGGACCGAAGAAGACACGACGAAACATCAATAAGGTATATGAGGCGCCAATAAAAAGTGTAGTGGCAGCAAATAATGCCACCCAAATATTGGCTTTAAACGCACTTAAAATAATCATGAACTCACCCACAAAGCCAGAAGTCCCTGGAAGACCCACATTAGACATACAGAACAACATAAAGAAGGCGGTAAAATAGGGCATGGTCTTTGTAATCCCACCCATATCTCGAATATCACGCGATTTTAATTGCTGATAGAGAACACCAAAGCCTAAAAACATGGCGCCCGAACCAAAGGCATGCGCAATCATTTGAACCATAGCACCTTCAAGTGCCATATAGGCATCCTGAATATTGGCTGCGGTCTGAAGCATCAATAAAGGAATAAAGCAACCCAGCGTCACAAAACCCATGTGTGAAATTGAAGAATACGCAATCAATTTCTTCATGTCAGTCTGAACAAGTGCCACCATCCCAATATAGATCACAGAGATCAACGAAAGGATTAACATCAGCCACGTATAATGATGACAGGCATCTGGCACAATAGGCAGGCTAAATCGCAAAAAGCCATACGCTCCGATTTTCAACATCAAGGCCGCCAAGACCACGGAGCCGCCAGTAGGTGCTTCCGTGTGGGCATCAGGTAACCACGTATGAAATGGCCACATGGGAACTTTCACAGCAAAGGCCAGCAAAAAGCCAAAGAAAAGCATATCTTGGACTTTACTCCCAATCAACATCGACTGGAAATGTAAAATATTGAAATCACCACCCTTCATGCGCAGATACAAAAAGATGACCAACAATAATGCGGAGCCTAAAAACGTATATAAAAAGAATTTAATCGCGGCATAGGAGCGATTATCGCTCCCCCAGATACCAATGCTCAGGTACATCGGAATCAACATACCCTCCCAAAAAAAGTAAAATAAGATAGCATCAATGGAAGCAAAAACTCCGATCACCATGCCTTGCATAACTAAAAAAGCAGCTAAATATTGGGAAACTCGCTCAGTCACCATTGTCCATGAAGCTAATACAACAACAACCGTCGTAAAACACGTTAAAGCAATTAAAGGGACTGACAAGCCATCAACACCTAAGTGATAATTGATCTTTAAACTAGGAATCCAAGAAGCCTTTTCTACAAACTGCATAGCTGATGAGTTGGCATCAAACTGCACAATCATGAGCACAGAAAAAACAACCGTCAACAATGAGACAACCAAAGCGATCCAACGCGCAACATTTTCTTGCCCAGGGCGAGAAAAAGCTAACACAGGAATAGCCCCTAGTGCTGACGTCCAAATTAAACAACTCAATAGTGGTAAATGAAATAACATAATTAAACTCTAGTTAGAAAAAGACCATCCATATCAAAAATGCCAATATGCAGACAATCATGACAAATACATAGTGATAGATAAACCCTGTTTGAAAACGTCGCAATAAACTCGACATCCAAACTATACGTCTTCCAGATCCATTCACGCAATAGTCATCAATCACAATCAAATCGGTAATCGCATAAAAAAACCGGCTGATCTTTATTGCTGGGCGTACCAACACTGCATCATTAAACGCATCAAACCAATAGCGCTGCAACAAAATACGCTGCAACCAATTGAAGCGCTCTAATAATAAAAACCACCACTTCTCAGTGCTTGATGCCGTTAACCAAGCAAAAAAGACACCTGCAAGGCTCAGCCAAAAAGGCGCTGTAAAAATAGCGTGCCAGGTTAGAGACCAAACGCCTTGGAAGTGATCTGCCATGGTTTTTAGCACATCATACTGCGGAAAGATTGTCACACTGTTACCTAGGAGACCAGGCTGCTCATAAACCATTTGCTTCACAAAGAACATCCCTAAAAAAGTAGCGGGAATAGCCAAACCAATCATGGCAATTCGCATTGCCCAATGTTCTTTCAAATGCGAACGTAATGACTTATCAAACCGCTCAGCACCATGGAACGCCATAAAGAATGCTCTAAAAATATAAAACCCGGTCACAAAGGCACCGAACAATACACACCAATAGGAGTACGTTGCGCCTGGAATCGTTGACAGGTGAACCGCTTCAATAATGGCATCTTTTGAATAAAAACCGGAAAAAGGTGGGATGGCTGCCAACGCAGCTGCTCCAATAAAGAAACACACATACGTCACTGGCAAGTATTTTCTTAATCCACCCATTTTTCTTAGGTCCTGTTCATGATGCATAGCAACGATCAATGAACCTGCGCAAAGAAAGAGCAAAGCCTTAAAGCAACCATGGGTCGATAAATGAAATATTCCAGCGCCAAAGGCTGAAGCGCCATTCCCGGCCATCATATAACCCAATTGTGACATCGTTGAGTAGGCAATCACACGTTTAATGTCATTTTCAACAAACGCTAATAGTCCTAAGAATAATGCACCACTGGCACCAATCACTAACACTAAGCTCATGGCCGCTTCTGAAAACTCAAACAACGGTGACATCCGAGCAACCATAAAGACACCCGCGGTTACCATGGTAGCAGCATGAATCAAGGCGGAAATTGGCGTTGGGCCTTCCATGGATTCAGGCAACCAGACATGTAAAGGAATCTGTGCTGACTTACCCATAGCGCCAATAAATAACAACACGC
>JABABC010000050.1 GCA_014238445.1 Coxiellaceae bacterium | reverse complement strand
CCGCCGGCAAATGTAACGCGACCAAATCTTCCACCACCTCTTCGCGAATCTCCTTCACTGACTGGGAAATATCATCACGCTCTAATAGCCGGTGCCTTTGATTATAAACCACCTTTCGCTGATCATTAGCAACGTCATCATATTCCAGCAACTGCTTTCTCACATCGAAGTTCATACCCTCAACTCGGCGTTGGGCTTTTTCAATAGCACTATTAATCCAAGGATGTTCAATCACATCACCTTCCTTCACCCCGAGTTTTCTCATCATGTTCGACATCCGTGATGCTGCAAAAATCCGCAATAGGTTATCTTCCATTGATAAATAAAACTGAGATGACCCGGCATCACCTTGACGCCCAGAACGCCCCCTTAATTGATTATCAATACGACGGGACTCATGCCGCTCAGCACCTAACACATGCAATCCGCCAGCCTCAAGCACTCGATCATGCCGCGTTTGCCACTCCGCCTCAACCTTTGACACAGCTTCTTCCGTAGGGCTCTCTAATGCGGCTATCTCCGACTCTATGTTACCCCCTAATACTATATCTGTACCCCGCCCTGCCATATTTGTTGCAATGGTAACCGCACCTGGGAGCCCGGCATTAGCAATAATATGCGCCTCACGCTCGTGCTGCTTTGCATTTAGCACCTCATGCTTGACACCTGCTTGCTTTAAAAAATGAGATAAAATTTCTGAACTTTCAATGGAAGCCGTACCCACAAGCACAGGCTGGTGCCGATCAGATGCTTCTTGTATTGAGGATAACATCGCCTGAAATTTTTCTTTTTGCGTTAGAAAAACCTGATCAGCTTTATCATCACGAATCATTGGCTTATTGGTTGGAATCACCAACACTTCCAATCCATATATCTTTCTAAGCTCGAAAGCTTCGGTATCCGCTGTCCCGGTCATACCAGAAAGCTTTTCATAAAGCCTAAAGTAATTTTGAAAGGTTATCGTTGCTAGCGTTTGATTCTCTAATTGAACTTGCACGCCCTCTTTGGATTCAACCGCCTGATGCAACCCATCAGACCAACGACGACCATCCATCAGACGCCCAGTATGTTCATCTACAATAATCACCTGGCCCTCTTTAACCACGTAATGCACATCACGCTGGAACAATGTATGCGCTTTCAATGCTGCATTGACATAATGCATAATCGTGATATTTTTTATGTCATAGAGACTATCGCCTTCTTGCAAAATACCATTATCAACCAAGCGGCTCTCAATTGCTTGATGCCCCTGTTCAGTCAAAATTGCCACACGGTTTTTTTCATCTAAGGTATAATCGCCACGATTTTCATCAGCAATATCCTCTTCCTCAACCCCTTCTTCAGTTTTCTGCTGTGTTAATCCGGGTATCAATGTATTGATCTTTCCGTATAGTTCGGAAGATTGATCTGCCTGACCCGAAATAATCAATGGTGTCCTCGCCTCATCGATTAAAATAGAATCCACCTCATCTATGACACAATAAAACAATGGTCTTTGCACTCGCTGATCAATCTCAAAAACCATATTGTCCCGCAAATAATCAAAGCCAAACTCATTATTGGTTCCATACGTGATATCACAGGCATAAGCTTGCTGCTTTTCTTCATGAGACATACCTGATAAATTAACACCAACGGTCATTCCCAAATACTCAAACACCGATCTCATCCAATCTGCATCACGCTGCGCCAAATAGTCATTAACGGTAATAATATGAACACCATTCTCCATTAATGCATTCAAGTATGCTGGTAGAGTCGCCACTAAAGTTTTTCCTTCACCGGTT
>JABABC010000051.1 GCA_014238445.1 Coxiellaceae bacterium | reverse complement strand
CATGAGTTAATAGTCTATGCGTGCCGTTTTATCTTTTCTGTGATTGTTATTTTACGTGCGTTGTGTGATCGCTTTTTGTAGCACCTGAGGTAGGTAGTGATAAAGGATTGCTAACCAACGCATGGGCCAAGGAAAGATAATGCAGGTTGTCTTTTTGTTTAACTGACGTTGAATATATTGCGCAGCCTTGTCAGCTGATAGCATAAACGGCATAGGGAAGTGATTTTTATCCGTCAGTGGCGTTTTAATCCATCCTGGGCATAAGACGCTGACAGTCATATTGTCAGGTGTGAGTGAGCCTTGTAAGGATTTGCCATAGTGTAGTAAAGCTGCTTTTGCCGCACCATAAGCAGCTGAGCTAGCAGTGGGGATGAGTGCATTGATGGAGCTCATTAAGACGATGTGCCCTGATTGGCGTTGTTGCATGCGTGGAATAATGGGGTGAATGGTATTCAATGTGCCGTTTAAATGAATGTTCCAGAGCTGTTGTTCGAGTTGGTTTTGTGGGGTTGCTGTTGTGGCGTTCAATTGAGTGCTTGAGCATCCGGCATTGGCAATCAGGCAATCGATAGGAGTTTGGTCGTCTTGTTGTACTAACCAATCTTCTAGTGCCTGGTGGTCAGTGATATCAATGCTGTGTGTGATCACGGAAGCACCTTTTGCTTCGCAGTGTTGTTTGACGGTATCTAATCGGTCAAGGTTTCTACCCAATAACAATAAATGGGTTTTTGAGGTTGCATAGGCAAGGGCGAGTGCCGCACCAATGCCGCTACTAGCGCCCGTGATACAGATTGTTTTGTAGACATTACTCATCGTGAAGTTCAGCTGCACGTAGTGTGTTTTGTAGCAATGTAGCGACGGTCATCGGTCCTACTCCACCGGGCACAGGGGTAATCCAACTGGCACGTTCTTTTGCTGTATCAAAATCAATGTCGCCGCAAATTCGACCATCTGGCAGGTGATTAAAGCCAACATCAATGACAATGGCTCCTGGTTTAATCCACTCAGATTGTATGATACCGGGGTTACCAATAGCCGCAATAAGGATGTCAGCCTGTTGAATGTGCTGTTGGAGTGACTGTGTGAACCGGTGGCAAACCGTGACGGTGCATTTTGATAGTAGGCATTCTAATGCCATAGGGCGACCAACAATATTGGATGCGCCAACAATAACGGCATGTGCGTCACTGAGGCAACAAGCCGTAGTATTGAGCAATTGGATAATGCCGAACGGGGTGCAAGGTCGCATGGTGGGTTGGCGCTGGACTAATTGACCAATATTAAACGGATGAAAGCCATCAACATCTTTGTTGGGATTAATGCAAGAGAGGAGTGGGTTGGCATCAAGGGAGAGTGGTAGTGGCAGTTGTAATAAAATGCCGTGTGTTTCTTGGCGTTGATTCAGTGTTTCAATCAGTGTTTTCAGCTCAGTTTGTGATGTGGTCGTCGGTAGGTTATGTCGGCGAGAGATAACCCCCACTTCGTCGCAGGCACGTTGCTTATGACGAACGTAGGTGGCTGACGCTGGATCATCACCTACTAAAATAACATCTAAGCCGGGTTGAGGAAGGCCTTGTTGCGCCCGGGAGGCGATTTTTTTTGTGAGGTCTTGTCGAATGTGAGAAGCGATCGTGCGCCCATTAATGATGTTGGCCGTCATGAGATATCCTTATGATGATCTTTCATTGCGTGATATGTGTTGCAGTGTATCAAAAACTGCTCACAATGTTGAGCATCTTTAAAGCGGTTAGCGATTTAGCTTAGGCGGTTTTTTTAGGGTAGATCTGTAGCTTTTGACCAATATGTATGAGCGATGCATTTTTAAGGTGATTCCAGCTAGTCACTTGTTGTGTTGAGACATGATAGTGGTGAGCAATCGTGGAGAGTGATTCACCTTGATGCACGGTATGGATGATCATTTCGTGGCTGTGCTTGGGTTGGAATGCGTGATGTGTTGTCGTGCCAGGTGTGATCGTGAGTTTTTGTCCTACTCTGATCAGGGTATTGGGCAGGTGGTTGATCGTTTTTAGCTGCGCTGTCGAGCTGTGATAGCGTTGAGCAATGGTACTTAGGGTGTCACCTGATTTCACGGTGTAGATGACGGCTGAAGGTGAATGGAGGGTGCGAGGAGATAACCAGAGAATGAGTTTCTTGTTAACGCTTAAGGGCTGTTTTTGAGGTAGGTGATTCCAAAAGTAAATGGCAGATACAGTGACATGGTGGCGTCGTGCTATCGCTTCTAAGGTGTCATGTGCTTGTACGGTGTAGATGACCTTTTGAGGCCCTGGGACATGGTCTTCTGCAATGCTGCTGGCTTGTCGAGTGTGGTTGGGTGCTGTCCAGCCTGGCTGTGTTATGAGGGGGACGAGTAAATCTTGGTTAGGATGAATGAGGCTAGAGTGAAGATTATTGACACGCTGCAATACGGACACGCGAGTATGATAGTGTGCCGCTATCGTGCTTAAAGTATCGCCAGCCTGAACTCGGTGATGTTCCCAATGAACTTTTTGATCAGTGTGGTTGACGAGGTTGCTGGCAAACAGTGCCGCTTTATCAGTGGGTAGTAAGAGTGCGTCATGTGAGGTGGGTGCTGTAGCAAAGCGTCGATAGCCGGGGTTGAGGGCTCGAACAGACTGAGGCGGTATATCTGCTAGTTGTGCGATGAGGGAAAAGTCAATTTGACCACTCACAGGAACAGCGGTGAAGTACGGTTTGTTAGGTATGCTAGGCAGGTTAATGTCGTATTGTGCGGGATTTTTTATAATCGTGGCGAGCGCTAATAGTTTGGGGACATAAATTTTAGTTTGGTAAGGTAGTGATAAGGACCAAAAGTCCGTCGGTTGGTGTACCTTTTGATTGTGGTGAATAGCTTTATTAACGGTTCCTTCGCCACAGTTATAGGCAGCTATTGCGAGTAACCAGTCATGAAAATAGTCATGTAAGTAGGTCAGGTAGTCTAGAGCCGCTTTGGTAGATGCACGGATGTCACGACGACCGTCATACCACCAGTTGATATCCAGGTGAAAACCAGACGCGGTGCCCGGCATAATTTGCCATAGGCCTGTTGCACCTTGGTTTGAGTATAGGAAGGGGTTGTAGTTGCTTTCAACCATGGGAAGTAAGGCAAGCTCTGCGGGCATCTGGCGTATTTGTGTTTGTTGGTAGATATAGTAAAGGTAGGGTTGTGCGTTGTTCGCTAATACGGGTAAGGTGTGTTGGTTGGTTGTGTAATGAGTAATTTGTTTGGCAATATCCGGTTGCGTGGGGTCATAGTGAAGGGTTTCAGTATGGTTGATCGCTTGCCAAAGATCAGGGTGTAGGGTTTTATTAAGCCAGCCGCGTGTTTGGTTGGGAGAGGCTTGTGCGGTAGTGGGTACTGAGCTCGTTGTGGTACACGCAGCGAGTGCCAGTAGGCTGATTCCGCTGCAGAGCAGTCGTTGAAAGTATTTCATCATGTCGCGATCTTACGGGTTATAAGTGACCAGTTCAATAGGGTTGATTTTATTGGGGTATAAAATGATCTTTCCATTGTCGCAGCGTCGTAAAAACGGCAAGCGGATCATCGAGTACTGTACCGGCATAATGGCTGGCTGCAGTGATCACATCAGGGTGATTTGTTCTTAAAAAAGGGTTTGTGTTGAGTTCACTGTCGATGGTGCTCGGAAGTGAGGGTTTTTGTGCATGGTTGCATTGTCTGGCCCAGTGCTGTTTGTCTTGAATAGCTTGATTGTTCGGTTCAACGGTGGCAGCAAAAGCAAGATTAGCTAAGGTGTATTCATGTGTGCAAAAAACAGCCGTTTCTGGTGGAAGTTGTGCTAATCGTTGTAAGGATTGAAACAGTTGTGAGTGAGTGCCTTCAAAGAGACGGCCACAGCCGCTGCTGAATAAGGTGTCCCCACAAAACAGGGATTGATCGTTAAAGAAACCCATATGATCGAGTGTGTGGCCCGGTAAAGCGATAACATCCAGTTGTAATGCTTGATCCCAAAATGACAGGTGACTTCCTTCTTGGACCTGCTGATGTAATGGGTCTGAGGGGTCACTCGGGTAAGGGGTGTATACGCTTATGTCTGGGTAGTGTTGTCGTAAGGGTTGAATGCCCGCTGTGTGATCATGGTGATGGTGGGTGATGAGAATATCTGTGAGAATGAGCTGCTCAACCGTTAAAGCATCAATAACGGATTTTGCACAGCCAGGATCAATAATGAGGGCCTTCTTGAGGTGAGGGTGTTGGATCATCCAAATATAGTTGTCTTGAAGGGCAGGTATCGCTTTAATTATGAGCATGGCTATTGTTCTGAGTTTGATTGATGGTAACATTATAGCGACATTGGGGTGGTGAGTCAGTGATGGAAGACTTTTTTTTAACAATGGACTACTGGTACCAGCGCAATCCTGGATTATTGCTATTAGAGCAAGAGCGTGCCGTT
>JABABC010000052.1 GCA_014238445.1 Coxiellaceae bacterium | reverse complement strand
TTCACTCCAATCAATGGAACCACAACCATGGTCAGAATTACTGTCCGCAAATCGATACTGGGAATAATATTTATTACTATCATTACTGTCTTGACCTAGAGCAATCGTAGGACCTGATGTTATACCAGCACCAAGCATGCAGTTCTCCATTTGCATGACATTAAAACCCAGCTGGCTGGCAGCTGCATTATTAGTGTCATCCTTATTATAGTTTCCCATAAAAGCATTAAAACTATTCGCATTAATCATTGATGACGCCTGATTACTGGAGCTCGTTGGATCAGACCACACCGCATGACCCTCATCTAAATAAGTCAGTGCCGTGTTCCAAACATTATCTGCTAAATGAACACCAGAAACAGTCACATCCATCATCAACTCTTGAACTAAACAATAACCCGTTGAAGCATTAGGAAGGATCATAGCGATACCCAAACCGACTTTCAGGCAATTATAAGCCACATTCTTGCCTTGACCCTGAAAAGACCCTTCATTAGCACCACGCAAGGCTGAAGTTATCACCGTGTAAATTAAAAACACGCCAATTAACATTAAAACACCCATGTTGAACTGGTAAAATAATTGGCCTAATAATTGATTGTTATTTCCCTGAACGACTGAGCCCACAGTCCCGAATAACTGGCCCAAAAAACCAATCGATATATCGCTATTAGCTGATGCGGCATTATTTGCAACATCTGAAGACCAAATCCCACTGCTGTTTGAACAGGCCGTTAGAAGTAACGGAAGACTGACTATCATTAAAACACGTAATATTTTTTTTATACTCATAACATTATTCTCGCGACTTCATGCCCTTGATTAATTTCAATTTAATTTACTTTTTTTTACCCAATGTTCCTGAAAACCACTCAATCATCGTTGAATTCATTTTTTTATTTTCACAATTAAAAACAAATCGATGATCACGAAAGGCATAAGAAAACATGAGAACCGAAAAAACACATGTTGCTAGCCCTGGCATTAGAAGTGAGTGAATCAACAAATATAGACTATAGCCAAATAACGCTGAACCTAATGAGCAATAAATGCGAGACATGAGTCTGGCTTTCTTTATCTTGGCTTGTAATTCCTGATCACTTAAACCCATCTTTTTCATTAACTGATCCCAGTCATTTAAAGGTGAATCAAATTGACTGGAAGGTGACAATACAGCCTGTGCCAAATCACTGACTACCTTGGTATCACTTTTGATAGTGGACAATGAAGCCCACTTCGAAATATTCCAGCCTGAAAATATTAATGCCATAATAAATCCTAAATTAACTTGTTTAACGCTTACAATACCTAAAACCTTGCATTAGGTACGCGAAAATCAGAATAACACTTGAATCTTAAGGCTATATTAAAATATTGCTGAAAATAGTGTTTTTTTATCATAATTTTATACATTATGATTTTTTTATTAAAAAAAAGCACAATTAATTGATTTATTTAATATTAATTTAAGCTAACTCGGTTATTATAACGTGTATATCGGCAAGCACAGACAACTGAAATACTGTGACGCCCAACCATTACAACAACCAGAAAGGAATACTATGCCAGATCTCAGCCACACTGCTGTGCATCAATTTTGGAAGGAATACGATGACCCTTATTTATATCGCGTCATCGCATTTATGGAAGGCGTTGAAGATTGGACGAGCGACAATGAGCCTGCTGTAGAAGAAGCATTAACACGCTTAGGTTCAGCCTTAGATGACCTGGGAAATATCGAACTTCAACAAGAAGACGATATGATCCAGTTAGTTGCCTGCTTAAAAACGGGGCGCGGCTTACGCCTACTGATGGCATTAGACATGGCCTACCCAGGGGCTGCCGCCAAAGTTTTAATGCACGCTGAAAAAACGACGAACAATGAAAAAGACATCGCTGGGGTGTTTTTAAAACGGAATGTCGTCTTTGAACGACTACGATTAATGGGAAGAATTTTTTCTTCTGAACGAATAGAGCTGATACAAAAAGCATTAGAGGATACAGGGTATGATTAAAACACTAAGCATCACATTCATGACAGGAACGCTACTCACCATAGCACCCAGCTACTTACTGGCTGACAGCAGTCAATGTCCAACCTGGCAAACCAATCCAACCTCTGTTGCAGTATCCAGCCTAACGAGCACAAGCTTAACGGATGTTAAAAATTGCATGAGTACATGCAATAGCAACGCACTCTCATCTTCAAATTCAGACTTAACACCAGCGTTATGCATGCAAAACGTCTCTTATATTGAATACCTCACTGAGTTTGCTAACAATACAGCCAACCCTAATTCTACGATCACGCCTTCGCAGGCATCCAGCTCTTTACAGTCAAGTGCTCCCCCACTTCAAAGCACTATGCAAACCACTGCGCCACCAGAAGCTACATCCTCACAAAGCAGTTCTCAAACAATACCATCTTCACCACCACCTTCTAACAATACCAAGAAGCCCAAGAAGAATTCACAGCTTATTAATTGGCTATAAATCGGAGTAGCAACATGTCACACACTAAACGTACTGTACTAATTACAACATTATCAAGCCTCACTGGATTAACCCTAGGCCTACTCACTCCGAATGCTATGGCCAATACGCCAGCAGGTGCCATCATAGCCCAACTAAATAATGATATAAACGTTATTGGCGAGGAAATACAACGACTCAGCTTAGCACAACAAGAATCAGACAATAGCTACCGTTATCAAAATGACCCTCAAATGACCACCATCTGGAATGATAATGCAGCGTCTGGTAAGGCCATGCAAGATGCCTCACACAATACCAACGACTTATCTCAACAAGCTATTCAAAATGCCCTTCAACCCATCTCAGATGCCGCTATTGAAACCTCAACAAGCAGTGGTGTTGCACTTACTGATACACAACAAGCTTCTGAGGCTAGCGATACATTAAGCACGATCAACGATAGTATTAAAGACCACTCCTGGGGCATCACCGCATCAGACACCTTATTTGCTAACTATAACTTTGCTACACATACAGATCCCAACTACACGATCAATGGCACTACTGTTGACCCTGTGTTTCATGGCCAACCCTCGTCATTACATGACAATTATCTGGACTTTGCTAATTTTATTGAGCCTACATCATTAAATTATGACGACACGAATGGTGGTGTTACATCAGCAAAAGAATACATACAATTCGCCACTAAAAACTATCAACCTATATACAGCCAACTGATCGACCTTAACCTACTGAATCAAAAAATCTCATCTGCCAACGGAGATTCATCGGGAGACACAGCCGCAACGATTATACGTCGACTTACCACATCCGATACCTTTCAAAATGCACAAGCCACTATACGCCAAGCCATTGCTCAAAAATCGGCTGGCATGTATGCTCTCAATAAAATCCAATCTGAACGGCAAGCTATCACTTCTAATGAGCCTATACCAGAGCTAGCTTCTATTGCTAAAGATATTACGGGAAACGACGTTACTGAAAGTAATGGAGTATATGTCTACCCTAGTAAAGCGCAAATTGACTATTACCAATCACACCATGATCTCAACAGTGAAAGTTGGTACCAAAACCTACAAACACTTTCAGGCCCCAACATACAACGAGAAACGTTAATTACATTAAAACAAGTCCAGCAATCCCTGGTTCAGCAACACCAAGACAGTGAAACCATACAAGCTCTACTGGCTATTGCAAACATTCAAAGTGCTCAAAATGTCACAACGGGTCTCATGCAATCTAAACAAACATTGAATAAATGGTTACAAAATCTGGACATCAGCAACGCCGACAACATCGACTCTCCGGATACGTCCGCTTCAAGCAGTGACGATCCTACGGTACCTATGCCGTAAGTGGTTGATGAACTTATCAAAATCTAGTTAACGTATCATCGTCTAACTGATAATGGATACCACAATAAGGGCATGTCACATGCCCTTCAGCTTGTATATCCAAGTAAACCCGGGGGTGCATATTCCAAACAGCCTGCCCCCTAGATGGACAGCTTAATGGTAAATCTGCCTCACTGATTCGTACATGTTTAACTGCACATGCTGCTTTCTCCATGACACCACCCCCTGTTTCACAATGAATATGGAGGCAATTCTACCCCTATAACCCTGTATTGCCAACTCAGCCATTGCTATAATATAACAAGACAAAGCGAGGACCTCATGACTCAATATGAACTAATACCACTCCACCCTAGAATCCCATCCATTACTCTAAACCAACACACATCAACAGAACTGGCACATGAAGACGACCCAGCCACGTCCGTCATGCAACCCCTAACCCATGGCCATATTTTGCACATTGCAAGCACGACTACTTTAGATGAAGCCATTCAAAGCATGAAAACCCACCAGACAACACTGATTCTAGTGACCCATGAAACCGATGTGATCGGTGTGCTTTCCTCAGAAGACGTTCTTGGCGAAAAACCCATCATGCTACAACAACAATCTCGCATTCAGCGAGAAAATATTGTTGTAAAAATGCTGATGACACCCCTGCAAGAAATCATATCCCTAGACTTAGATGATGTTTTACATGCCAGAGTTGGAAATGTGGTGGCTACACTCATAAAACAGCATCAACACTATGCCATTGTGACCTCACACCCCTCTTCACAGGAAGACAAAATACTACAAGGAATCTTTAATGCGTCACAGATCAGCAAGCAACTCCATAAACACATTGAACCAACATAGTGATAAACACAGCAAACTAATTAACTATTCACTATCCTCAGAGAAATCAGACTGCATTAAACGCTTCAGATGAGACAACGCCTCTTTTTGTAATTGACGAACACGCTCGCGAGTTAACCCAATCGCCTCACCAACCTCTTCTAACGTTTGCTCATTGTGTTCACCTAGCCCATACCGTCGCTGCACAACCTCAGACTGTCGAGGCGACAATCGACTCAACCAATGCATCACCCGCTTTTGCTGATCAAACGCCTCAATATAACGTGATGGGTCATTATCGGTATCATCCTTCAATTTATCCGCTAATGACCGCCCCTCATCAGCATCGATCGGCGCATCCATAGAAGCTTGATTCATCGGTAAGTTAATGTACTTTTCCACCTCTTCTATCGACATGTCTGCTTCCATTGCCACCTCATCAACACTCGGCATTTTACCAGATGATTTTTGCGACAAGTCACTTAATGTGCGCAAATAACGATTCAAACCTTTCATGATATGAATCGGAACCCGAATGGTTTTTGATTGATTCATAATCGCACGCTCAATCGTTTGTCGAACCCACCAGGTAGCATAGGTTGAAAAACGAAACCCTTTTCTGGGATCAAACTTATTGACAGCGGTCATTAAACCTAAGTTACCTTCTTCAATTAAATCCAGCAATGACAAACCGCGATGCCCATAATACCGAGCAATTTTGACCACTAAGCGCAAATTCGATTGAATCATAAGAGCTCTTGCCTTCTGATCCCCAAGCATGACTTTACGCGCTGTCAGTAACTCTTCTCGTGCAGTTAGCAATGGCCAATAACCCACTTCACGCAAATACATGGTGGTAGGATCATAGGAACATTCTCGTGCGGACGAGGTCGATCCCATTCGCGTCGCACCCAACGACTTTTGTTTAGATGAAGACGATTTTCGATTAACAAATAAAATGGAATTCGCTTTTAATGACCGATCTGAGGGTTTAGCTTGCTTCTTTACAACTTTTTTAAGGGTGACCTTCACGGCTGTTGATTTTTTTGATAACGCTCGCTTTTTGCTCTTGGCTTGTTTTTTCTTACTACTGCGAACTGCAGCAGTGCTGGCTTTTTTCTTTTTTACAGCTTGACGAGAGACAGCTTTCTTAGCCCCTTTTTTTGATGCTGACTGCTTCACTCGAACCGTCTTTTTAGATTTTATTGCTGTAGACGAATGACGAGTTTTTTTGACAGCCACTGTCTTTGCAACCTTCTTTTTACCTTTAGTAGGCACCACCTTGGTCATTAACCGTTCCTCGCTCCTTCCTTAACAGCACTCACAAGTTATTGAGTGAACTACATCAAACATTCATCCTAAATATTTCAACGGATCTACAGGCTTCCCATTCTTTCTGATTTCAAAATACAATACTGTTTTTCCTGCATTATTACGCCCCATTAAGGCAATCTCTTGACCTGCCTTGACTTGTTGACCTAAAGATACCAAGCGCTTTTCATTAAAGGCATATGCACTCAGATAACTGTCATTATGCTTAATGATAATCAAATTCCCATAGCCCTTTACACCAGACCCACTATAAACCACCTCACCCGACACCGCAGCATTCACAGGCTGGCCTAATCGACCCATAATTTCGATACCACGATACCCACCTGCTGACAAAGAAAACCGCGACCCTAACGTACCTTGAGTAGGCCACTGCCAATGAGAGATGAATGCCTGCTGGCCCTGACTGTGAACACTCACTGGAGTACTGGCTGACACAGGCGACCCTGCATGAACCGCAACTCCGTCAGAAGAGCGAGGTGTAGACGTCATTGCAAGACGCTGCCCAACTGTAATCGCATAAGGGGGCTGCAAATGATTTTCTTCGGCTAAACTGCGATAATCCAACCCGAATGCCCACGCAATTGAATATAAAGTATCGCCAGATCGTACAACATAACCTTCTGATGCAGCCTCTGGCTGATGCCATCCATTCACTACAGGTGCTCGTGCAGTGTCACTGACACAACCCATCAGCAACATAACAGCCCCTACTAATCCAATCCAACGCATCACCCTCATACTTCCAACCTAGTAAAACCTTACTGAAACTGTGTTTCCACCCATGCCCTCAACTCAGGAAAAGCACTATCATCCGTCATGTCAATTTTCAAGGGTGTAATGGATACTTTGTTTTGTGCAATCGCATGAAAATCCGTACCCTCCTCCGCATCCAAAGCTTCGCCCACAGGACCCACCCAATAAATCAGCTGACCTCGTGGGTCTTTTTGTTCAATCGTTGGCTGAGCTGCGTGTCGTTTACCTAGCCGCGTCACAATCATACCGTTAAGATCACTCGATGGAAGATCAGGTACATTCACGTTGAGGAATGTTCGACCACTCGGTCCTCCCGAATGCATTAATGATTCAACCAGTGAACGCACAACCTTAGCCGCTGTATTAAAATGCACACAACCCTGTCCATCCAGCGAGATAGCCAGCGATGGGATCCCCAAAAAACACCCCTCCATGGCAGCTGCAACCGTGCCTGAATACCAAACATCATCCGCTAAATTAGCACCATCATTAATACCAGAAATAATCATATCGGGGCGCTCCGATAATAAACCTGTCACAGCTAAATGCACACAATCCGTAGGTGTTCCTTCAACGCTAATAACACCTGGCTCAAGTGTCTTTGCTCGAATGGGGTGATGCAAGGACAAAGAGTTACTAGCACCACTCCGATTTCTATCTGGCGCAACGATCGTAATATCTGCTAATGGGCGCAAGGCATCCGCTAGAGCATGAATTCCTTCAGCAAACACTCCGTCATCATTACTCAACAATATTTTCATATAAAAAACCTCTTAAATGACTTAAATATTAACACCTTATAACCAAAACCGTAACCCTAGACACTCTATTCCTCTTTGTTAGCAAGGCGCAATATTACGCTAAACCCTACCAAATACTTGCATCCATACCTAGAACCATTGAAACTACCCCACACTTCAATTGACACAGCGACCATCCACCATGAACGGACAAACCCTGGGTGCTTCTTTTCTGGTTGCTGGCACAGCCATTGGTGCAGGTATGTTAGCACTGCCTATTGTCTGCGGCAGTACAGGATTAACCCCCTCCCTCCTCCTACTGATTGGCGTTTGGTGCATTATGCTTTACTCGGCTTTCCTAGTACTTGAAGTCAACCTCACACTGGATCCCGAACATAATAGCTTCAGCTCAATGGCCTACCAAACCCTGGGACGCCCAGCCCAAGTCATCGCGTGGATATGCATGCTATTACTACTCTACTCACTGACGGCTGCCTATATCAGCGGCAATGCCTCTATCCTGCAGCTGCTATTCCAAATATTATGGCATATCACTGTCCCTTACTGGGTCAATGCACTCGCCTTCTTGCTGATTTTTGGCACCATTGTCACGTGGAGCACTCGCTGCGTAGACCTCATCAATCGACTCTTTTTTAGTATCAAAGGCATTGCATTAATTGTAACGCTTGGACTCCTACTACCAGAAACACAATGGGACCAACTAACCACCGACCACATACAACCCAACAGCTTATTTATAGCACCCATTTTTATCACCGCCTTTGCATTCCATACTGTCATCCCTAGCCTGACCACCTATATTGGTAAACACACTAACCAACTTAGAATCATATTATTCTGTGGAGGCAGTTTCCCTTTAGTGATCTATACTGCTTGGCTGATTACAACGCTAGGCATCATTCCTCGTGTAGGGCCTGATAGCTTCAGCAACATCCACAACCATCATGACAGCGTGTCACACTTTTTAAGCACCCTAATCACCCTGACACCCAACCCCTGGATACATATTGGCATCCATAGCTTTGCCAACATAGCTATGATTACCTCATTTCTAGGAGTCACACTCGGCTTGTTTGACTTCTTAGCCGATGGATTTAAACGACCCAATAACGCCAAAGGTCGCATTCAAACCAGCTTGCTCACCTTCATCCCACCACTCATCTTTGCATTACTCTACCCTGAAGGCTTTATCCTGGCTTTAGAATGTGCTGCTATTTTTGTTGCTATCTTAGAAATGATTCTCCCTGCCTGCATGGCTTATAAAACACGTCAATACAACACAGGTCTACAAAACTATCGGGTTTTTGGTGGGCAAACGGGACTTATCTTAACAGCTGCAGCAGGATTTATTATTATTATCCTGGAAGCCTTAAGACTGTTTGGAGTAGGCAGCTAACCTGAAAAAATAAAAAAAGATAGAGTGGTGGGTCGTGAAGGATTCGAACCTTCGACCAATTGGTTAAAAGCCAACTGCTCTACCGACTGAGCTAACGACCCGACCGGATGAATGACGCATGCCATTCGAAGAATGCTAATGATACTGATTTCAATAAAAATAACAAGGCCATAATGCGTACATTCTTTTAACAATTAAACACCACCCTTGAAGGCGAGGACTAACCCGGTATTGCCTAAAAATACCACTCATGACATGGTTTTATCATGTCTCAGCGCCATCAAGCATCAAAACACACACGCACACATCCACACACAGCACAGGGGTTTTCATTACTAGAACTCATGATCGTGATCACTATCATTAGCTTACTGGCTGCGTGGAGCTATCCACACTACATCCATGCGGTTCAACGAACCGAATGTCGCCGCGGACAACTGGCATTACAGCAATTAGCTAATCGAATAGAACATTATGCCACTTTACATGGCAACTACTTAGGGGCTAACCGAAATAATCTGCAGGTTGATGCATTGCAACAACAAACCCAATATCACTTTGAGATCAGTCAACTCAGCGCCCACCACTACACCCTAATAGGCATCTCACAACAGAAGCATGCATCAGCTGCATGCCACTCACTGTCACAAGAAAGTGGCGTTATCACCCCTGCCGTATAACATCACTACACAAAGCGCAGACATTTCAGTATAGTAATACGACCGCATGAGACAAGGACGTAGCATGAGATACTTTATCTTTTATGGCATAGCACTCGCTGGAATCGTATTGCCGATTCAGGCTGCAATCACAACACCCACCTGCAATCAACAAACCACTCAGTGCAAACGCCATGTCAGCCTTGATCTAAATAAATGTCACGCACGCCACCACTCTATGCAATACAGACAAACCGTTTGCAATCCCAGTCACCAACTAGAAACAGATAGCTGCTACCAACAACGTTTACAATGCCAACAAGCCTACCACCAAAAGCATACCTTCCTTGTGATGGCTCAAGCTTCTATCAAAGCACCCTGAACAGTTGTCATTGAAGAATCACGCAGCGCTTTAGGCAAGACAAATACGATATGCTCTTCAACGCCAGGTAATTCTTGTGGTGACTGTGCTCCCCAAGCTTGTAGTTGCCCAACAATCAACTGAACACACGGCTCTGCTGCTGAAGCGCCTGCTGTAACGCCGACAACCTGCTTACCTTCAAACCAATCACGTTGCAATAAGGCGGCATCATCCACCAAATAAGCCGGACATCCCAGACGTTCGGCTAACTCTTTTAATCGACTGGAGTTAGAGCTGGTAGGTGAACCCACCACTACAACGACATCACAAGCTTTTGCCAACTCTTTCACAGCATCTTGTCGATTTTGTGTGGCATAGCAAATATCATCTTTTTTTGGCGAGACCATAGCAGGAAATCGCTGCTGCAATGCTTGAGCAATTCTCAACGTATCATCAACCGACAACGTTGTTTGTGTCGTATAAGCGCAATGGTCCGGATTTTTCAGTGATAAAGCAGCAACATCGTCTAAGGTTTCGACCAAATAAACCCCCCCTTCAGAGCAATCATATTGCCCCATAGTACCCTCCACTTCTGGGTGACCCGCATGACCAATTAAAACACACTCCATCCCTAAGCGAGCATAACGCGCAACTTCCATATGCACCTTAGTGACTAAAGGACAAGTCGCATCAAACACATGCAAGCCTCGAGCTTCCGCCACTCTTCGGACAGCTTGAGAAACGCCATGAGCACTGTAAATTAAGGTTGAACCCTCTGGAACTGCTTCTATCTCATCAGTGAAGATCACCCCTTGAGCTTCTAACGATTCAACCACCGGACGATTATGCACCACCTCATGACGCACATAGATCGGAGCCCCAAATAACTCTAAAGCTCGATCTACAATAGTAATGGCACGATCTACACCGGCACAAAACCCACGCGGATTAGCTAGCTTAATTTGCATCATAAGACCTCACATCAATTAATAAAGATTCTACCGCAGACGGACACTATTTTGAACAAGAAAAACCTATCAACCACGCTCTTCAAAGACAAAGTGGATCACCAATAACACGGCACCAATACTAACAGCACTGTCTGCCAAATTAAACGTGGCAAAATGCCAAGAACCCACATGAAAATCAATAAAATCAATAACATACCCTAAAAAAACACGGTCAATCAGGTTGCCTAAAGCACCACCAATCACTAAGGCAAAGCCAATCACGAGCCAATAATCACGCCGAGACAACGCACGCATCCAGATCAACATAATGATAATCGCCAAGACAGACACCGTAGCAAGAAAATATAATTTCCAATCTCCTGCACCACTCAACAGACTAAACGCTGCACCATGATTATAGGCTAAACGGAGGTTTAAAAATGGTAATAAAGCTTTTGACTCACCCAGTATGAAGGTCTTCATCACCCACCACTTTGACCATTGATCTGCAATCACGACCACCACACTCAACCATAACCATGGCCATGCTGAACGATGCTGATGTTCCATCCATTCACTCCCACTCCGACAAACGGCCATTAGCTTAGCACGCCATCGGCCTGGAGTCTTTACCCCTCATAATCTCTACGCTACACTGCTGTTCTTTTATCGATAAATGGCAAAGACACACCATGACTGACCAAAATACCAGCGAATCCTTTTCCTTTATTGAATCAGAACACCAGGTGTTAGCCTTTTGGGAAGAACAAAACATCTTTGAGCAATCTCTCGAGCAAACACAATCAGGCAAACCTTATGTCTTTTATGATGGCCCTCCGTTTGCAACAGGCTTACCACATCATGGCCATCTCCTAGCTTCAACAATAAAAGATATCATTCCACGTTACTTCACCATGCAAGGCTACCACGTACCACGCAGTTTTGGCTGGGACTGTCACGGCCTACCCGTCGAACATGAAATTGATA
>JABABC010000053.1 GCA_014238445.1 Coxiellaceae bacterium | reverse complement strand
TGAGGGTTGTTGCACGATGTTAGCGCAAGTATGGGGTGAGTGCAAACTAGGTGCAAGGTTCAAAAAGGTAAAAAAAAACCGCAGATTTCTGCGGTTTTTTTAGAGAGGTCTGGGTGTTAGAAATAGAAGCCCATGACCATTGTGATGATGTTGCTGTGACCGCCTGCTGGTGGGTTGTTGAGTTTATTATCACCCGTTGCGCTATCGTTTGAGCTATAATTTTTATTATAGCTGTATTCAATAGCCTGCATGGTATCTCTCCAAATGGAAGTGCTAGCGACAGCGTTGTAACTTTCTTTAGGTAAATTAAGCGCTAATGATTCCCAGGTCTCGCCATACATAAAGCCTACCGTGGATGGTTTATTGTAAGCGGTGAAACCGTAGTCCAGCTCAGCTTGTAGAGCTCTTGGTGTCGCTCCTTCGCCGTTGAAGGTTAAGTCATTCGGATCAAAAGACTCTGTGGCTGTGACGTATTCACCAATGAGTGTAAAGTGACCCCACCCGATAGACCCATAGACATTTGCGCCAGGGACATCATGAGCAAGATCAACGTCATTGACTTCAAAGCCTTCAAAATCCGTTGAGGAATCATTGCCAAAGCCTGTGTCACGCATTCCGAGGGAGTCGGCTATGTTGCTGATGTAACTGCTGCCAATTTCAAACGGGTGGTTGCCTGCGGTTATTTTATACCCGAGGTTTGCACCGCCTTCTTCAGAGAAAGCATTTTGCGAAGTTTGGTAGGTGTTATACGCAAAAGCTTCAGCATAGAAACCATTTTTAGAAAAACCCAGTAATGTAGTTGTGTCTTGAATTTGTGCCAGTGATTTGGTTTCTGGTGTGGTCCACATGGCTGTGTTGTAACGGCCAAATGGAAGGTACATTTTACCCATGGATAGGTAGAAGGGTGATTCATCTAAATTGCCAATGGTGGCATAGCCCATGTTCAGGTAAATGGTGTTTTGTGGGTTTCGAGCTCCGGTTACTGTCGGAACATTTTGATAATCGAGGGATACAAAACCACTGACCCATGGGTTGATAAATGCCGCTGTTTCGAGTTCAGCGGTACCGATCGAGCTGTTAAAGTCTGTCGAGCCAGTTGACTCATCATCCATAATGAAGTTTCCTTCAAATGCCCCGCCCAGCACAATAACTGGCCGCTGATTGTCTATTTGATTCTCAATAAGGTGGTTGTTGAATAATTGATGCGAGGTTAGGAGGGATAAATCATGGTTCATGGATGAAAAGCCATAGAGCAGGTCAGATCCATCTTGGGCTGACTCACCACCAAATAACGGTGCGGTGATCACACTAGGAATGTGGTTGTAAAATAAGTCGTCAATATTAGTGGAGGTGTCATCTGCGTAGACAAGACCGCTAAGTGCTAGTGTGCTGATTAATGCACAAATTCGACCGGGCATGGCCATATTATTTCTCCTGTGGTGGATCTATCAAGTTATTAGTGAGTACGCCGTGTTCAGGCGGCACGGTACGCTACCGTATAGCGCTGGGGATTGCAATATGTGGATAATGAATCAGTGTGGTTGGGTGGGTTGTCGGGCTGTATGTTTCAATGGATTTCGTTACAATGGTCGCTTTTACGTAAGGGGATTGTGTGGAGACATTAACCATCCGGGCGCCGGATGATTGGCACTGTCACCTGCGAGATGATGATGTGCTATCGCGAACAGTTGTGGATCAGTCGCGGTACTTTGCACGCAGTATGGTAATGCCAAACTTAGCCTCTCCCATTGTTACGGTTGAAGATGCACAAGCTTACTATCAGCGTATCATGAGTCAGGTTCCTATGGGGCGTCAATGGCAACCGTGCATGACGCTGTATCTAACGGAGTCTATGAGCGCTGAAACCATTCGAGCAGCTAAAGCATCATCCTGTGTATTGGCGGTTAAATTATATCCGGCAGGTGCAACGACATTATCAGCGTCTGGTGTATCAGATTTATCACGTATTTTCCCGCTGCTGTCGGTGATGGAAGAAGTGGATTTGCCGTTATTGATTCATGGTGAAGTGGTTGATGAGCAGTGTGATATTTTTGATCGTGAGGCACGATTTATCGAGCAATATTTACAGCCTTTGGTTGAACGATTTCCTCAATTACGTATTGTGTTAGAGCATATTACAACAGAGGAAGCTGTGCAGTTTGTGCGCTCATCCTCTAATCGTGTAGCTGCGACGATCACACCACAGCATTTGTTGCTCAATCGAAACGATTTATTGGTTGGTGGGCTGAAGCCGCATTACTATTGTTTACCGGTATTGAAGCGTTCTTGTGATCAGCAAGCGTTAATTAATATTGCAATCAGTGGACACCCTCGTTTTTTCTTGGGAACGGATAGTGCTCCTCATTCGGTGGGCGCTAAAGAGTCTGCTTGTGGGTGTGCGGGGATTTATTCAGCCCATGCAGCGCTGGAGCTGTATGCTGAGGTCTTTGAGCAGAATAATGCATTAGATCGATTGGAAGGGTTTGCCAGTGAGTTTGGTGCGCAATTTTATCAATTACCTGTGAATACCCATCCAATCACCTTGCAAAAAAAACCGTGGAAGGTGCCTGCGGTGCTTTCTTTTGGGGTAGAGCGGCTGGTACCATTGCGAGCTAGTGAAACATTAGCTTGGTCTGTTGTTGATAATCATTAAGGGGTTGAGTATGACTGTCCGTATGAAAAAGCGATTTGATGGGTATTTGCCAGTGGTCGTGGACGTTGAAACCAGTGGCGTGGATGATACTAAGCATGCATTGTTGGAAATTGCAGCAGTATGGGTGGATTGTCAGGCGGATGGTCAGTTAGTTCCGCAGGAGTCTTTTTCAACACACGTTATTCCTTTCGAGGGTGCTGTGATTGATCCTAAAGCCTTAGCAATTAATCACATCGATCCCGGTCACCCTTTTCGTTTTGCATTACCGGAATCAGAAGTATTAACAGAGTTATTTGCTTATGTCGCAAAAGCCCTCGAAAAAACGGGTTGTCGGCGCGCTGTGTTGGTTGGGCATAATGCACATTTCGATTTGGGATTTTTAATGGCAGCAGTTAAGCGCTGTGGTATAACGAAAACGCCTTTCCATAGCTTTACGTGTTTTGATACGGCAACGTTATCGGGTTTGGCTTGTCGAAAAACAGTCTTAGCGAAAGCGATGCGTGTGGCAGGGATTGAGTTTAATGAATTAGAGGCGCACTCGGCGATTTATGATACGGTCAAGACAGCAGAATTATTTTGTCAAATCGTTAATCAGTTTGATCAAGCATTGAGTTAGCTGGTGTTGTGACTATGGAACAGATGATAAAACGGCCTCATGAGAGGCCGTTTTAGGTTCTAAAACTCGTTCGCTCTTAAAGGGCGTTAGCATGTTTAGTTAAGTATTCAGCAACACCTTTAGGGTTGGCTTGCATACCGGCATCACCTGCTTTCCAGTTGGCTGGGCATACTTCACCGTGCGCTTCATGAAACTGCAGTGCATCCACAATACGCAGGATTTCATCCATGTTGCGACCTAATGGCAGGTCATTCACAATTTGCGAGCGAACCGTGTTCGATTGATCCACGATAAATGCACCGCGGAAAGCAACGCCTGCATCTGGATGTTCAACGTCGTACGCTTGACAGATGCTGTGATTAACGTCAGCAACGAGCGTGTATTGTAGGGGGCCAATGCCGCCATCATTGATAGGCGTGTTGCGCCATGCGTTATGCGTGAATTGAGAGTCAATGGAGACGCCAATCACTTCAACATTGCGCTCTTTAAATTTAGCCTGAGCACGATCCATTGCAATCAGCTCTGATGGACAAACAAAGGTAAAATCGAGGGGGTAAAAGAAAATAACACTGTATTTCCCTTTGGTATTTTCATAAAAGTTATAATTATCAACAATTTGGCCGTCAGCTAGTACGGCTGCTGCTGTGAAATCAGGGGCTGATCTTCCTACTAAAACAGACATGGTGGGTCTCCTATGGGCTAGTTAATATACAAATGAGTGCCCGATAATGTAGGGGTTGGGTGCCTCGATGTCAATAGTGATCATAAAAAAGCCAACTGGAAAGTGTGGGCTAAATACAGTAAGGTGCTGAACCACTATCTATTTTTCCACATAAGGAGCGTGTCATGCCGCATGAATTGCCTGAATTACCGTATGCCCAGGATGCTTTGGAGCCTTATATTTCTAAAGAAACCTTAATGTATCACCATGGCAAACACCATGCTGCCTATGTGAAGAATTTAAATCAATTAATTCAAGACACACCCTTTGCTAATGCCTCATTAGACCAGATTGTACTGCAGTCTGAAGGCGGGGTTTTTAATAATGCAGCACAAGTGTGGAATCATACTTTTTATTGGCACAGTCTGTCTCCTCAAGGAGGCGACGCTCCAACAGGTGCTTTAGCTGATGCTATTGATCATGCCTTTGGTTCATTCGGAGCCTTTAAGCAGCAATTCACAGAAGCCGGCATGAAGCGCTTTGGTTCAGGGTGGGTATGGTTAGTTAAAACGGCAGCTGGGGAGTTAGATATTGTAACTACCGGTAATGCAGGGAACCCATTAACGGACGGATTAACACCGCTGTTAACGTGTGATGTATGGGAACATGCTTATTACATTGATACACGTAATGATCGCGGTCAGTATTTATCTAATTTTTGGCAATTGGTTAACTGGGATTTTGCAGCTCAATCTTTAGATCAAGCGTAGTTTGGTCTCTCTATGATTCAAGTGGCAGTCAATGGTGCGCAAGGCAAAATGGGTCGGCTGGCAGTGGCTACGATTGAGGCTGCTCCTGATATGACGTTGGTCGCTGCATGGGGGCGTTCAGATGACTTGCCGTCATCTTTAGCCGTTTGTCAGCCGGATGTCATGATTGATTTTACTTTGCCTGATTGTGTGTTTAAGAATACACAGTTAGCTATTGAACACGGTAGTCGTCCTGTGGTGGGAGCTAGTGGTCTCTCGTCAGATGAGATCGCACGGTTACAGTCTGATTGCTTGGCCCATTCTTTGGGTGGGCTGATTGCACCGAATTTTTCAATCAGTGCCATTTTAATGATGCAGATGGCACAGCAAGCAGCGCGTTATTTCCCGCACGCAGAAATCATTGAAATGCATCATCCTAATAAAATTGATGCGCCATCTGGAACCGCTATTGCAACAGCTGAGCGTATGGAGGGTATGTCGCCGGCCGTGTCTGGTAATCATCCAGCGCCGCATTGTGTGTCAGGCGTGCCTATTCATTCATTGCGAATGCCAGGCTTGTTTGCCCATCAGCAAGTGATCTTTAGTCGAGAAGGAGAGCGCTTAACACTCCAGCAAGACTGTTCTGATCGAGAGGCGATGATGCCGGGTGTGCTAATGGCCATACGTTTTGTGATGCAAGCATCAGAGTTGCATTATGGGTTGGACGCCGCATTAATAGAGTCCAGTCGTTAGTCTAGGTGCTATAGGGTTGTTACATTAATGGTGGGATGCCTAAGCCTTGTGTGATCATGGTTAGTAGTATCATGACAGGCTTAATGAGAATGAATTGCAAGTGACCTAAAAATAACAATCCGAGTAAAATAAAAAAGCCAAACGGTTCAATTTTCTCATACCATCGGGACCATGGTGGTGATAGAAAGCTGGCAACGATGCGGCTGCCATCCAGTGGAGGGATGGGGATTAAGTTGAGTACCATCAGCACTAAGTTAACGACAATACCAAAGTAAGCTGACAAGAAGCAGAGCCCGAGTACGGTTTGTGTCGTGTTAGGGTTAAGAGAGACATGACCACCCAGTATTGAGTAACAGCCTTTAGCAATCAGTGACCAAGCCAGTGCCATAACTAAGTTAGAGACCGGCCCTGCGAGCGCAACGAGTGCCATATCACGTTTAGGGTTTCTTAAGTTGGTCCAGTTAACGGGAACAGGTTTTGCCCAGCCAAAAATAAACGGGCTGATGCTGGCAATTAAAATGGGTACGATGATGGTACCGATAAGGTCAATGTGTTTGAGGGGGTTGGCAGAGACGCGCCCTAATAGTAGCGCTGTATTATCCCCTAGTTTGCTAGCAATCCAGCCGTGAGCTGCTTCATGCAAGGTGATAGCTAGGAGTAGAGGGATGGCAAGGATGGCCACTAGGTGTAATGTTTGGGTGATCGATGCAATATTCATGGCAAGCCTTTAAGTGATGTATTTAAATACAGTCACTACTTTA
>JABABC010000054.1 GCA_014238445.1 Coxiellaceae bacterium | reverse complement strand
TCACTGATGCAGTTGACGAAGACAATAAAACTGTCACATTGGTCCTGTCTTGTGCGAGTCATGCCACAATCTGTGATTGCCAGTGCCATATTAACCATAATCCCCCATACCGACACCACCAAGACACGGACCGTAACGAGCGCAGCTGGACCGCTAGCCCACACGAACTCGTGTCATCCGCACGGCTCACCGGCCTCGCATGACCTGCCATTCGATGCATTCTTGCATTGTAAGTTTACGCCATTCTGCGCATTGGGACCATAAAACCCCGTACACCCCCCACCACACGATTGGGTTCCGCACATCAGGCTATAGCAATTGCCCCCCTTAACCCTTTTCCCGGTACACTTGGCCGCATGGACTGTTCCCACCACAGCAAGGGCCACACACACGGCGCAGCACATCAAAAATCGTTTCATTACACCACCCTCCTAATCGATCATCGCACCTGGCTGTCACTCAAAAAGTAAAGTCACACCACAAATGTTTTGAAGGATTAAAGTTGTTTTTAGTTTTAGCCAGAATGTTTCCACTCTAACTCCAGATTGCGCCCATGTGATCCATTTTTTAGCATAAGACTGCAGGCGCTCTTTTGATGCGCCTTGCTCATAAAGCAGCAGACTTTTTGCCTTCATGCGATCCCACGTGCTTTGTGCTATCGATAAGCCATCTCGTGACAACCGATAGCCCAAAAAATCTAATCCTTTAGAGGTTTTGCCCACCCAGGTTTTAGCTTGGGCAAGCCTTAGTCCTATCCTGTTTACCAATGTATAGACATCTTTTATGATGCGTCTTAACTGGTATTTATTGTTCGTAAAAAACACAAAATCATCCATATAGCGACTATAAGTTAGCTTATTTTTTTTTGCGTAATGATCTATGGATGATAAATACAATGCACCCAGTAATGGCGATAAGGGGCAGCTGCGGGGTATGCTTTTTTGCTGTATCAATCGATGCCGCCCTTTATAGACATGTACACGATTTAGCATTTGCATTAATAAGCGTTGCACGCGTTTGTCAGTAATAAACCAACAACATTGTTCATGTAATACATGATGCAGCATGGAACCATAAAAATCCGCGATATCAGTTTTGTAAACATATTGGTGATTATTTAATGCGGATTGTGCGTGTCGCACGGCTTTTTTTAAGCCACCATGATTTTTTAAGTGTGTGGCTTGCATTAAATCACATTGCTTTTGCAATAATGGCGTTAAAACCCAAGCCATACATTTTAATACTATGGCATCTATGGGCTGCCAACAGGTAATTAGTTCGTTGTTTTTAGTATTCACCACATCCAAGGGTTGGAATTGATAAGTGCCTTGCAGTAACGCTAATCTTACCTTGTATTTTACCGACTCCCATTGAAAGCCCAAAGACCATAAGGGGTGATTATCATGTGCATCCAAATGTTTTACTCTATACCACGCATAAGCACGATCTAATAGTTTAATACTACTGATACAAGCCATAGTATTGTTACAATCACATGAATTCATAATTCGCTCAATATGCTTTTTTAATGCCTCTAGTTATTGTAGTAGAAAAAAAACCTAGATGGTAAAAAGATCACTATCTATATGATTTTATGGGGTTTATCGGTATGTCTTAGCGGATGAAAGCCACCCTATTCCCCAAACATCACATTAACAGCACTATCTTTAAACTGACGCTCGGCTTCTAACTATTCGAATACGGTTTTAGTAGATTTCCAACGCCCATGTTTTTGAATGGCGTGTCATCCCGCGACTCGATCGCGGGATCTTAAGAGCTTGGTTTAGAGATGCCGTGGTCAAGCCACGGTATGACGCTGTCCTTATTATCACGGTGTAGTTATTACGAAGTTTACGGTCAACTATTGATTTCATATTATCAAAAAACGCGATAATTATGCGGCAAAAAGCTTTTTTAGAAAAGCTACCCGCTATTCAAGGTGGTCTCAAAAAGTGACTATTGATAAATAGCGGGTCAAATAATGCAGCATTCACATCATTAAATAATAGGCATATGAAAAAGATAACATCGAGATACGGCAAATAAAATATTTAAATAACATTGCAGCGCAGAATCATAGATTTATCAAGAAAATCACGAAACCAACGCTTGGTTTTAAACCCTATTCAAGTGTAAACGCCATACTACCTGGCATTGATGGGAATTATCCACTCAGGGTTTTGTTCACGTTGGGGCCCAAGCGTGCACCATCACATTGGAGCAAAATCATTGACCGATTGTATAAATCCTTCACTCGCGTACTTTTGATACCCTCTAGTGGATGGTGATCCATGTAGGATACACAGACAGCACCTTGATTACCCCCTGCTTCCTTCGCCTTGTCAATATTACTTTTTTTAACCTGACTTTCAATACGCCTCAAGCCGTCAATGATACTTTTACGAGCTGCCTCTACACCAACAACATTTGTTTCATAGGATTCAAGCTGATCCTTTAATAACTCTACAAACTTTTTCTTGAATGGTGGTGGTCTCATGGGTTGTTTAAGGTAGTTATTCACTGCCTCAACTAAAGAAGCGCGTAAAGCTTCAGAGCCACAGTTTTCCTTAATTGAATTTAAACGACGCCCCTTATCAGCAATAGCTTTAACTCGAGGAGATAGCACAATACCATCAATTTCAGGGCAACTATTTTCTATAGTTCCTTGCACACAGCTTACACCCCATTGCCAACATGATTTAACATAGTCAAATTTAGCTTTGTCATTCCCTGTTAGCTCTCCCCTTGTTTCATACTCTTCATAATAGGTATGAACATCGTGCATCCAATCTAAAAAAATCAAAGGATCAACTGCCGCTTCTTTAGGAGATTCTGACTGGCTAACAAACAAATTATATATTGAATAGAACGGGGATGACGATCCAGATCGAGGCGAAGAGCGCTCTGAAGCGGGAGTAGAATTACCAGAAGGTCCCGCTCTGCCTGTTACTCCTAATTCTAAGTCTGCATTAATTTTATAATAAGCACTCAGTAATGGTAGCATTGATTATTCCTATTTTTTTCAGGAGGCAGTCTAGCGACTCTGTATTAAGGAATTCTTAAAAAGATTTAAAATACCCACTAGAGCAGGCAGAATAGGTAAGATAATATTGTCTTAATCTACACACAGTAAGACTGTGGCATTATTGCCCATGAATGCATCACTACTAGACAGATTACCCACCATAAGGCTACTATGGGATTTTTCAGGATTGAGTCATGAAACAATCATTATTCCAGGCTATTTTCGCCCTCTGTCTATCCCTGCCGATGCTGGCTTTTGGCACCCAACGCTATCAAGTCGAACTCATTATTTTCTCACACCCACTCACTAAAGGGGTGAGCCAAGAACAATGGCCTCAAGAGGCGATGACATTACCTAACCTCGAAAACACCGTGACACTGCAGTCAGTCGATGTGGTTACAAAAAATACCGCGCTCACTGATGGCGAGCATGCTGATAACACCGACACACCCGAACTTCTACCCTCCTCTCAGTGGCAATTAGCATCAGAAGAACAACACCTACGCCGACATCCTGACTATCACATCCTGTTACATGAAGCCTGGGCACAAACCATCCCAACTGATTCACGAACACCCACCCGCATTCACCTCTTTGGTGGTCAAGGCTATCAACGCAATGGCCGACCTATCCCCACCAATACTGAGATTCCACTGTCGTTTAGAGATGTTAACACTTGGCAAGTTAATGGAGTGATTTCACTGTACTTAAACCGCTACATTAATACCCAATTTAACTTAGCCTTTGCAATGCCCACCACGCAGTTTGATGCCCTGAACCATAACCCACACTCAGCAGAGCCATCACATCAACCGATTTCCTATTTAATGCTCGATCAACAGCGCCGCACACGCAGTAATGAGCTGAACTACATCGACCACCCTGTGTATGGTATTTTAATGAAAGTCACTCGCCTTAAAGAAACCACTTAAATCCATACCAGCACAGGTTATCCATGATGCTTAAGAAAACACGCATGGGGTCACTGACTAAAGGTTTTCATGGTCTAGGGATGCAATTTGCTGTGGCACGAACCACACCTTGCGCCTTGAATCATGAAAAACCTAATGGTTCGGTCAAGACCTTGCTACACCCTCGGTCGATTCGACATTCCATTGAATAGTAAGAAGGAAGCAAGAAGAAAGAAGAAAGAAGAAAGACGTTTACTCGCATGACAGTAAGCGTCATACCCACCTGCAGTTAATAACACTCTTTTAATATAACATTCAATCAATAGGTATCTATAATGAAAAGTGAAATATTGGATTTAATGGCCAACATCTATTTCATGAGAGTTGAAGAGAACATATCGAACACATTATCCTTTCTGGAGGGAAAGTTAGACTTGATTGAGAAGATAATAACTCAAAAAAAGGACATCTTAAAAAAAGCTAAAAAAAACGATTCGGATTCACCTGGGATTGAAGGTAATAGTCAATATAATCATTATTTCAATTTATATGAGAGGTGTTCTCTTCAGAGCAGCTCAACGCTAACAGAAAAAGATCTCCAGGAAACGGCGAACAATCATAAAGTAGACATTGAAGGATTTCAAAAAAGGTTTGAGGACTTTAAAGACCGCATTAAAAAATTACTAGGAGAAGAGCTTACTCACCCTCGAGACCATCATCCGGGTGAACTTACTTTATGTGTCGGTCCGATGTATACCTTCAACTATAGTCCCAATAGCCAGATACTTCTTAAAACGATGAAGGGCATGTACCCCGATGAACAGCTAAAAAAACCGACTTCTTCATCGGATAAACTGACCAAACTAGAGAAAGAGTCTCCACTTCGTATATTAGAATTAAACAAAATACTTACTCCTAATGATGTCCACCAATGGCTGAGGTTAGAGACGCGTGATGACGACCTTTATTTCGGTTGTGTGAAAGTTAGTAATCCCGACAAACCTGTAGTAGCCAATGGCAAGTCGACACGAAGCTTGGGGCAAATGCAGGGCACGGCGCCTGACAGCTCCTTGAAGAGGAAGGATCTACTTGAGAAAATGGATGCATTGCGTCCAGGAAGGGAGTTTAGGACATGGGATAGGTTAGTTCAGCAGCTGCATTCAACAAAAGATACGTCAAGTTCCCGCTGGAGGATAAGTGGGGGCTATCAAAGATGGGAAGATTTAAAAAAGGCATTGCAGTTAAATCCGAATCAAATAAATTCATTAAAAACAGTAGAATCCATAGAAAGCTTTGGGAAGAATTTGGCTGCATTGTTGGATGCATCGTTAGCTACATCGTGTGAAGCACAGCCATTAGTCCCTGATGAGTTAGTTCTTATTAATGCAGAGGGTGAAATAGATCTTGAGGTGGCTGAGAAAAGTGGGTGGTATAGTGACAATTTAGTTAACACATTGCGCCTACATGATACCCACGGGTTCTGTCGCTAATAAACATTAACTCTTTGATATAAAAGGCATTCTAGCAATTACAGTCGCCAGCAACAACATGATAAGAGTAAAAGAAAAATTCAACCACACCAATGATACCTGACTGTGCGCATGCAACCAACTGGCCACAAAAGTACAAAAAGCCGTGGTGGAAAAAGCCACAAAACCCATCATCGCTCCCGCTGAGCCAGCATGCTTGGAAAACAAACTGACTGAACCTTCCATACAACTTGGAAAAATAATCCCTGATAAATAAATAATGAAAAACGTGGGCAGTAGCAATCGCAATAAACTCAAGTGTCCCATATACACAATCAATAACATACAAACATTAACCAACAGAATTAAAACTATCACCCGCGGTATAATTTTCCGAACAGGCCAACACTTCACTAAAAACCGATTACTAAAACTACCCAGCAACCAGGCCAATCCCAACAACAATGCAATATAACCATAATCTATGGGGCTGTAACCCAAACGGGCCTGAACTAGAAAAGGCGCGATAACATGAAAACAAAGAATAAAAGCGTAACACAAACCCGCCATTAGACCATAAGATAAAAACAAACCATGCCGTGCCATCATTGAAAAATGAGATAAATGGTCGGATAAGCGAATTTTTTCCCTGGGCGCATGGGTTTCAATCAACAGGAAGAACGTCAATAAGAAATAAAAAACGCCGACGCCTCCCATCACATAAAACTCTGCGCGCCAGCCTAAATGCTCAGCTATATACCCACCAACAAAAGGCGATACCACAGGCCCTAAGCCCCAAAACACTGACAACATACTAAACCGTTGTTTGAGATACACCCCCGTGAATCGATCAATCAAGATGCCCTTGATGGCGGATGATGGACCACTACAAGCCAACCCTTGGATAAAACGCCAAAAAATTAAGTAAGAAATATGACTGGTGGTTGCTGCCATAAAACTGGCAAAACAGAACAAAAACAAACAAAACAATAACACCATGCGCCGCCCGATTTGATCAGAAAAGGCACCACAAGGCAGCTGACCTACCGAAAAACCAATCAGAAAGGCGGTCATAGTCAAACGGACCCATGTGTTCGACACAGCAAAGTATTGACCCATGTGAACCAATGCCGGCGCATACATGTCGGTCCCCATGCCCGATATCGGAATCACCATATAACAAACCAAGAGGATCATGAAGTCTTGCATTTTCTTTGACTGATTCATCCTCAGTAATCTCACTTATGAATCTGAAAGAAAAAGGATGCTATGATTTCCGTCATCAAAATATGCCTTCCGCCATTGTTGGCCTATCAACTGATTTTGTAAAAAATAATCGCCTCAAGATATAAAAATTCGACGATCAGGCTCCAAAAAACACATTCCCGACAGAGCCCTTAAACTGTTGTCCTGCTTTGATATATTCTAGCACAGTTTATGTAGATCGCCAGCGGTCATGTCGCTGCACTGATGGCATTGAACACCCAATTCGAACAACCTCCATGGAAAAATCCCTTCTTAACCCAAAGGTAATAAAACTGTGATTTACCGTAAATCACTATAATTAACCACAAATAATGTGCAAAAATAAAAACAGAGAATAGCTTTTTTAATAAATGCAGTTCTGCTGCAAACCAGACGGGAAAATACTAATCCTCCCCCTAGTTTCTTCAAAGAGGGATATGATAGTCGTTATGAAAGTGCGTCACTTTGAGTGACATTATCGATAGGTACTGCACGGGAACAATACATTGGAATCATCCAATAAATGACTCAATGAAAAAGATAAAATCGAACAAGGTAAATAAAATATTTGAACAACATTGCAGAGCAGGGTCTGCGATTTATCAAGAGAATCACGAGAGCAACGCTGAGCTTTAAATTTCACTCAAGTGCACATTCAACACTTATGGGTATTGAATTGCATCATATGCCACGCAAAGTCCAGCACACGAAGTTTAAAAACACCTGTTTTTGAGCAGTTTTATGCATTATCAGCATAAATTCTCCAAAGGATTACTGCGCCGAAATTTGTTAAGAGTTAAGATTTATTTGCGACAGAACCGTTAGTATGACTTTCACGAAATGACTACATAGCTTCAAAGTCATACCCTAAACATTTTCAATATAATACACAATATATTATTCGCGGAATTTATTTCTTCGTTTTAGAAAATTATAAGAGCCAAAGCCTACAGTGAGTATAATTAGCATAAAAACACCCATTTGCTCTCCGTCTTGCTGTGCTGCTGATATACCTACCACACCATTAAAAACATTCAATCCAATTGATAAAAGCGACAATGCAGAACCAGCCAAAGTAGCATTAATAACCATCACTTGCATATAAATATTTGCACTTATCAAAGGGATGCTTACCATAAAAAAACCTAACGCTGTCATAAACAACATGGGAGTTGGAAAAAAATAAAACAACACAACAAAGGACAGTATTCCAGTTAGAGCAACAATCTCACCAGCTAAAATACAACCCTGATCACCTAGTAATTTTTTCAGTGGAGATGTTATAGAATAGCCAAGCAACATTCCAGCAGTGGGAATAAAGAGATAAGAAGCATATACTTTAGGTGATAAAGAAAAATCTG
>JABABC010000123.1 GCA_014238445.1 Coxiellaceae bacterium | reverse complement strand
GCGTTACATTTGCCGGCGGATATGCTGGAAGAGCAGTGGGATGTTTCTGGTTTGGAGCAGCAGTTATTGCAAGACTTTGGGGTTAAGGTGACAATCAAAGATTGGTTGGCTAAAGACGACTCATTGAATGCTGAGAATCTACCTGAGAAGGTGGTTGCTCATCTTGAAGAAGCGTATCAAAATAAAGAATCTGATTTTAAAGAGGGGATGTTACGTAAGATTGAAAAGGCAGTCATGTTGCAGTTGTTAGATAGTGCATGGAAAGATCATTTGGCGGCAATGGATCAGTTGCGTCGTGGAATTCATTTGCGTGGTTATGCGCAGAAAAATCCAACGCAAGAGTTTAAGCGCGAATCATTTGAAATGTTCAAAGAGATGATGGATGCTTTGAAGTATGACTTCATTTCAACCTCGGCTAAAGTGGAAATGCAAGTTGAAGAAGAGCCGGTAATGAGTCAACCTCAACCTGAGATGACGTTTAATCATCAAGAAAGCAATAGTTTATCATCTGATGCAGTAACATCTTTGCCTAGCGGTGATGACGTGGGTGCTGCTCAGGAATCGTATGTTCGGCCTCAGCCTAAGGTAGGGCGCAATGAGCTTTGCCCTTGTGGTTCAGGGAAAAAATACAAGCAATGTCATGGCCGTTTGGGTGACTAGTTCGCATAGTGTTTTAGTGGCTATTGGGGTGATTCGGCGTGATTCTTCTGTGTTATTGACACAGCGACAATCCAACATGAATTGCCCGGATGTGTGGGAGTTTCCTGGGGGTAAGGTCAACCAGGATGAGACAGTTCAAGCGGGATTAATTCGAGAATTGTCTGAAGAGATTGGCATTTATGTGACGCGCACTCAAGCTTTGGTGCAGTTTGGACATGCTTATCCCTATGGTTTTGTTCGTGGTTATGTTTGGCTTATTGAATCATTTTCAGGTGATCCTCAGCCTCAAGAAGGGCAGACTATGCAATGGGTTGATCAAGGTGATTTAAGTCAAATCGATATGCCAGCAGCTAATCACTCTATTGTTCGGCAGCTGTGTCGTAGGATTGATAGTAGATAGTTGAATACCGTTTGTTTTTTTGATATGCAGAGTAATGTTGAGTCTAATTATGATTTGACTGTATTGGCGAGGGTGATAGTTAAACTTTACAGAGAGAGATAGCCGTAGTTAAGTGTTTATTGTAAGGGTGGGATCGCAAGTGAAATTCAGTAACTTGCATCAGTCGGATGGCCACGCGATGTTTTCCAATGCTGAATTCAGGATAGGCATGTATGTGATCAGGCATGCTTAGTCTAATTAGGTCGCAAGCGGAGCTTTCGGATATAGTTTGTTGATAAAATCCTCCGTTAAAGTATGTTGATTCAAAGGAGGAAGAGTTCCTTGTGATAGTGAGGATTTGTGAAATAATTTCGCTGATGACGGCCAGTTCTGAACACCAGTCTTTTAGTTGCTGTGTAATTATCTTCATGGGTTGATTGAGCCATAAGTCAAGGATAGGAATTTTATCTCGACACAATCCACTGGGGTGTATGGCATTACTTTTTATCTGGCTAATAATTTCATTATGCTTGAGAGAGTCACCAATTTTGCTGTGCTGTTGTAGTAAGTAATGTATGTTTTTATCCAGTTCACCAAGTAGATTGTTAAGTTTAGATGTATCAACTTGTGGGGACATTTGAAGTTGTGCCAGTGTTGTTGTGAGTTGAGTTAATGTATGTGTTAATTTTGTTTTTAGGTCAGGACGATCAATGGTGTAAAGAATTCTGATAAGATGGTGTATCCCTTCAATAATACTGTCGTGAGAAGCAAGACTAATTTGTCTGTTAAACTCATGAAAGAGAAGCTCTAAATGTAGGAAAAGACGTAACGACTCATTGAGGGGTTGCTCATACGTAATGGTCTGGGTCACTTGAGATTGTGATATTTTAGATTCTTCTATGAGGCATGTGTTCATTGCTTTTTTATATGATAATGAATGGATACTATTAATAGTATCATAATATATACGATTAGGAATCAGGCATAAGAAATCAGGAATCAGGCATAAGACTTATATTGTCTGTTGCGTGTCTGAAGGTGTCGACGGGATAGTGTTTAGAGAGCAGATAATATCTTATTAAACGATAAAAGTATGATCTATTGTTATGATGATTGAGATGTCATCGAGTACTGTGTTGAAGACCAATATGGATATGCCCGATACCCTATTTCTTGTTTCTCATATAATACTGTCTGTTCATATGGTATGCGTGTTGGGTAGGGCGGTTGCTTTTGGTTGTACCGATAATAGAGGCATGAGGATGATTGAGAAAGATATGTAAAAGACAGAGCTTCAAGTCACTATGGTGACATTAAGTGGAAAGTGCTAGGTAGTTTTGGTGGAGTGATTGTAGTTTGTGGTGCAGCTCGTTGAGTGTCCCATTATTAATGATAATATCATCAGCGATGGCTATGCGTTCGTTTCTTGTTGCTTGATGTTTGAGTATATGGGTTGCTTTAACCTGCGACATATTATCTCGTGTAGCAGTGCGTTGGATTTGTAATGATTCAGTACAGTCAATCAGTAGTACGCGATCAATGAAGTTGATGCCTTTGGATTCAGTGAGTAAAGGGATACTGATAATAATATAGGGGCCATTCGCAACAGAAATTTGATCTAAAATGACTTCTTGTATTTTCGGGTGTAGAAAGGATTCAAGCCAGTTTTTTTCAGATGGTTGGTTGAATATCATATCACGTAACATAGGTCGATTAAGATTGCCGTTTTCTAATAGAATTGATGGACCGTAATGAGAAATAATATGGTCAAAGACTTTAGTGCCTTGGCCAGTTATTTGGAGAGCAATGCGATCAGCATCGATAATGGTAATGCCAAGGGAGGAAAAAAAATTGCTTGCAGAAGATTTTCCAGACCCTATTCCTCCAGTAAGACCAATGGTAAGCATAGCGACTCTCTATTTTAATGTTATTTATACTACGATGCTTCGGTGACGGATTAGGCAATAGCAATAATTCTATTATAGTAAATGTATGAATTATATCAATAACCATTGAGAGGAACTTATACAATATTGCCCATGTTAAATAAAGGCAGGTATATAGCCATAATTACAGACCCAATAATAACTGATAAACCCAGTATCACAATAGGTTCTATCATGCGTTGATAATTTTCTATGATGTTGATAAATTCATTTTGCATCCGAAGCCCAATATCGCAAAGTAGTTGAGATTGTGAGGTTGACTGACTTGAGGCATCTATCATTAGAACGGTTTGGTGTGTGAATAATTTAGATAAACGTAGTGATTCTGAAAGTGATTTTCCTTGGTGTATGAGGTTTGTAGTCTCAATTATTTTTTGACGTACTGCATCACTGTTTGTTGAATGCAGGCAAATAATAAGCGCATGATAAAGGTCGATTTTTCGCGACAATAAATGCCCAAGTATAATTAATAATAATGACTCTTGTTTCAAAGGAATGATGCGTTTTAAGAGGGGGAGAGAGGTAACAAATAACATGAGTTGTTTTCGAAATCGACCACTTTTTTTATACCCGATTGCAATCAGGGTGATGAGCATGCTGGTAATGATTAAAATGAAGGGAAGAGAGGCGCTAGCTCCTTTTGAAATCATCATAACCCATAGGCTAAATTGAGGGATATCTTGATTAAATGAGTTAAAAAGATCAGTGAATTTTGGGAGTACTGTTGTAATTAAAAGGTAACTGATTGTCAATGAACAGGAAAGCATGAAGATCGGGTAGCGAAGTGATTGTCGAACTTTTTCAGATAGTTGTTTTTTTATGCGTAATTGAGAGAGTAGTAAATGAAAGGATTCGGTTAGCGAGTTAGATGATTCCCCGGCTTCTATTGTTGCACAGTATAAGGTGTTAAAAAAACGAGGGTGTGAGGATAACGATTGACTGAAAGGTTGCCCATTGTGAAGATCGCTTATAATTACATTAAGTAGTGTTTTGAATGACTGTGGGTGATTTTGTGACTGAATGATAATAAGTGCCTGTAAAACAGGAATCTTTGAATCTATAAGTGTTGAAATTTGTTGCGTGAAGAATAAGGTGAAATTTTTTTTATATTTCTTTTCATGAAAAGATGTCATGTATAATATTATAGAATATTGTAATAATGTAGATGACTGATCTCTAAATACTCTCATTTGATGTTTGTGTTCTGACAGGGGTTTTTTTGAAGTGATAGGTGATCCTGTTTTATCTAGGTAAGTGTATTTGATGCCAATGTTAATCATAGTGTTTCCTCATGAAGGTGCTTTGGTATCGATGTTAATGCTTCATCAAGAGAGGTGAGATTGGCGTTGATTTTTTCATTTACAGAATCCCAGAGTGTGGGAATATTGTGTCTTTGGAAGAAAATATGCAGTGCCTCATGTGGTTCTTTTTTAAGTAGTATTTTTTTCACTTCTTCTGTAGCTGATAGTATTTCGAGAATAGGTAGGCGGCCTACATATCCATTGGTGCAGTAGTGGCACTGGGGTAATTCAGGTTTGTCGTTGGAGTTTTTTATTGAATTATTTTGTCTATCTCTTCGAGTGATGTTTGAATTACGACATGCAACACACAGTTTTTTAACTAATCGTTGTGCAATGATCAGAGATAATGAGCTCGATAAATTGTATGGTTCAATCCCCATATTAATGAGTCGAGTTATTGATTCCATTGCGGTGTTAGCATGTAATGTGGAGAGCACAAGGTGTCCAGTTTGAGAGGCTTGAATGGCCATAGAGGCAGTCTCTTTATCTCGAATTTCACCAATCATAATAATATCTGGGTCCTGTCTCAAAGTAGTTTTTAGTGCTTCATAAAATGTTAAATTAATTTCATGTGCAATATTGATTTGATGTATGTTCTTCATGGTTATTTCAATAGGATTTTCTATTGTAATGATATTTTTACTGGTGTTATCAAGTTGTTTTATCAGTGTGTAAAGAGTCTGTGTTTTTCCACTTCAGGTCGGTCCCGTGATAAGAATTAGACCTTGAGGTTTATTAATTGCCTGTTGAATTCGACGGGTATGATCTTTGCTAAGATAAAGGTTATTGAGTGGAAGTGCAGCTTGTTCTGAATTTAATAGTCTTATAACTGCTTTTTCACCATGCAAACTAGGGCAAATGCTCAACCGACAGTCTCTGACATGTTCATGTCGAGAAGTGAATCGAAATCGACCATCTTGTGGTCGTCTTGTTTCGCTGATATTCAAGTTTGATAGAATTTTAAGTCGGCTGATAATGCTGCATAAGTGCTTGATTGATAATTGAGTGATTTCCCTGAGAGTGCCATCAATTCGAAATCGAATGATAATGTTGAGGTTGTCTGGGTGAATATGAATGTCTGATGAAGACCTGATGATGGCATCTGTAATAATGTGGTTGAGTAATTCAATAATGCTGTAACCTTGATTTATATTTTCTCGTGTAAATGAAGCGTACAGTTTAGTTGAGATTAAGTGATTAATAACAGTAATGATGGAGTTGTGTGTACTGAGTAAGATGATAATATTCTTTCGGTGTATTTTTTCAAATGTCTTGATGATTGCAATTTGGTGGAGCGAGTAACATATCACGGTAATGGAGTTGGCGTGTTGATGTGTGGGTAGTATAAACTCATTATAAGTCAGGTTGTCAGGAAGTGTCTGGGTATTATTGGTTGTTATTGTTTCATCAATCATTTCATAAAAGGGGAGTGATGTGTGCTTTGAAAGTGACTGACCAATACTCTTAGGATCTATGTGATACTGCTCTATCAGCGCTATTGTAATATCTTTTTTGTCGATCAATGGAGATTCAAGTAGGCTGATTTTGTCGGCCTGGTTAATTTTATTTTCGTTACAAAGTATTTCTAATGTTTTTATATTATGATTGTGTACGGTGTGAGGGTTAAGCGTAACCATGGTTAACGCCACCCCCGGATTTTTTCCACTGAATGCCCCCGGGAGTTTCTGTGGGGGTGAGTACATAGGTGTCATTTTCTGTAATCCCATATTCGTTATTGGGAGTTACCTTAATTTCACCATTTTCAGATATAGTGATGGTGTTGATAAGTTTTTTATTAATAGTATGAGTTCTTTTAATGTCGCAGCTATTCATGTTGCCATACAGTTGAAGGCACTCTTCTATTTGAATCTTAAATGGCACTACGGATTGGACTATTTCTGAGTAGTGCGCTTTCTTTATGTATTTGTTGTATGACGGAATACCTGCTCCCATGAGTATGCCAATGATGGCTATAACAATCATAAGTTCTACGAGTGTAAAGCCTTGCTCTTTATGTTTTTTATCTTTAATGGTTGCCATAATCATTATTTTACATTGAAATTGAGTTTCCATTATGAGTTGGCTGTGATGCTTGGGCAATACGGTGTTTTAAGAGCTCTTATACAGTAACGATTTATTGTAAACATTATTTCTGAAATGAGTATTGCCGTATTCATCAACCCATGCAACGATATAAGTGATGTGTATCGGCATTTTTTGAGATAGGTTGACATATTTTGTTTTTCTAAGGGCGCTTGTTTCATATTCTGCGTCAAGTTCACTTTTTCGGTTATTGTTTAGCAGATATTGAGCTAAAACCAGTGGATTTTCTACCCTAATACACCCATGGCTGTACGTTCGTTTGGTTGTTCTAAATAAACTTTTATTCTGAGTGTCATGAAGATAGATATCATGCGGGTTATAAAATAGGAATTTTACCTTCCCTAGAACATTGTGATCCCCTGAGGACTGAGTGAATCGCAGTTTTGTTCCTTCAGTTTCAATGACAGTCCAGTCTATGTTTTCCGGATTAACTTTTGTGGTTTGATTATTCCAATGTTTGTAGATGGAAATGTTGTTCTTTGCTAAATATCCTGGATCCTTCTGCATGAATCCCGCAATCTCATTACTAATAATGCTTTCAGGAACATTCCATGTTGGGTTGAAAACTATTGTGGTGATGTTTGAGTTGACTTCTGGTGTGGGGTTTTTCTGAGTTCCGGTGATGACTTTCATGGACAGTTGTTCCCGACCATTTTTCATAACGTGAAGACGATATTCTGGAATATTAACCAGTATGTATTCAGGGTTGTTGACATCACTGAACTGTGACCATTTATGCATGCTCGTGATCAATAAGTCTGTTTTTTCTCTCGGAGACATATTTAATGCTTGCAGTGTTTTCTTGTCAATGTTTCCTGTTTGTTGAATGCCGTGTCGCCATTGAAATTGTCTGATGCCTTGTTCCATTCTGTTGTCATAAGTATTACCTTGATTGAATAATGACGTGTTGAGGTCGCCGAGGATTATTAGGCGTTGCCGAATGTCACTCACATTTGGGTGGCTGTCATTGGGTTTAATCGTAGTTTCAGTGTAAATGACGGGCCATGCTTTATTTTGCAGTGACTGGTATTTTGGAATTTGTTTTGCGATTCTGTTTGCTGTTTCATTTTGGCTGTTGTAATCATAGCTTGAATGCCTGCTGGGTGTGTGGCTACACCCAATCAGCGCGCTTGACGCAATTATGATGAGTATTCCTTGTATCATTTTTTGTATATGCATGATCTGTCCTTTCTCTAGTGGTCTAATAGTAGTACAAAAAAAAATCATTTTAATTTTTTCATTTTTTTCTTGACACGATTTTCTACTAAGGTGTTGTTTGACAATGTTTTATTTATTTTATAATTTTACACCTAAGGGCTTATTTTATGGTGTAAGTTGCTGATTCAGGATTATCAACGAAAGGAGTATGAGGGATGAAAAACTGGTCTGATGTGCTTGAGCGTGTGCGGTCTGGAGAAGCAAGTGTCGATGATGATGCTTCAGTGTCATCACTGAATTCGTCGTGCACTCAGTCTAGCGCTGAGGTCGTATTAGATGGGGTGTTATTTCATAAGAAGCGCTATTACTTCGACTCAGATAATCCGGATGCTTATTTGACTTGCCGTGAGGCTCAGTGTATGTATTGTTTGTTGCATGGTTGTACGTTGGTAAAGACGGCTAAAAACCTTCATTTATCGCATCGGACGGTTGAATTTTATGTGAAAAATATCAAAATGAGATTTAATTTGATGACGAAGTCCGATTTAATTGCTTATATGATGCGAGTCAATTTTCTGTCTTGCATCGATGATACGATTTAGTCTTAAATCTATGAATGAGGGTGTATGTTTGTTTCATTAGAGGGTATACGTAATGCCCAACATTTAGCTGAGCAAGCTATTGATCATTTGTATCATTCCTTGCCTGATTGTGATGGTGATAAGGTGGATTATTTTTCGTCTTTCTTTCGTGATTGTCCTTATGAGCTAACAGCATTGGGTGAAGGCATTGTAGGTGAGTTTGATCAATACCCACTTTACCGCGTTGATGCTTTTGATTGCCAGACGTATGTGGAGACTGTATTGGCTTTAGCTTGGTCTGAGTCATTGACCGCTTTTATAGAAAAAAAAGTTTTTATATCTTATGGTGGCCATTCGATAGATTATTTTAATCGAACGCATTTCATTTGTTTGGATTGGTGTCATCTATTTCAAAATCATGAACGGCTTATTGATATCACGAAGCATTGCGCGAGTGCTGCGTCGACATTACTGTTGCATTCTTCCTCTGTTATTATTGATCGTGCTACGTGGTATCAATCAAAAACCATTGCGATGATTCGTCTTTTAGAGGATCACTTACCTGAGGGTGTGGAGCAGAGATTGCAAAGTTTGTATTGTCGCTCTCGTTCTATTTCTTCAGAAGAGAGTGTGTTGACTTACATAGCATGCAGCGACCTCTTTCAATTGCCTGATGATGATCGCCAGGCTGTCCTGGCATCCATTCCGTCGGGCAGTGTGATGCAGATTATTCGTTCTCATAATACTGCAGCTACCCATGTCCAGCATTTGGGTTTTGTGATTCATGAACATGGTCGAGTGTTATTTCGACATGCGTCGAGCGTGAAGGGTAAGGTGATTGATGAGTTATGTGAAGCCTATTTGCAGTCGTGCGCTGATCATTCTTCCCCGTTGGGTGTCGTGATTAATCAGGTGGTGCATTCGGTCTAGTGTTAGGTTGTTTATGCAGGATAAATAGCCCCGAGTATGCTGGGTCGGGTGGCCCCTGTTACGGTGTTTAAGTCGATGGTTTTTTTGTGGAGGGTTTGTTGAGCAAGCCATGCAAAGGCACAGGCTTCAACCCATTCCGGCTCTATGCCAATGCTGCTGGTTGTGATGACGGTGTGTTGTTTGCACAGTGATGAGAGTCGCTTGATAAGATAGTGGTTGTTGGCTCCTCCCCCGCAGGCTCGGATGGTAGTTGGGTTGATCTGATGATTCAAGATGCTGTCGGCAATGGTTTGGGCAGTGAGTTCAACCAGTGTTGTTTGTACATCGTTTGGTGAGATGGGATGTGGCATTTTTTTGATGATAGATGTTAGCCACTCTATGTGGAATGTTTCTCGTCCGGTACTCTTGGGGTGGGGTGCTTTGAAGAAGGGGTGTTCTAATAGGTGTTCTAGTAGTTCTGGATGAATGCTGCCAGATGCCGCCCATTCTCCATGGTTATCAAAAGGTCGTCCGGTATGTTTTTCACACCAGGAGTCTAAGAG
>JABABC010000110.1 GCA_014238445.1 Coxiellaceae bacterium | reverse complement strand
CCACACTGCAAACTCAGCTTAAGTACGGGCGACATAGATGAATTTACCTTTGACACTTTTTTTAAATGATCCATTGACATCATTTTCTCCTCTTAATCTTGCGAACCAGGTCATTATTAAAGATAGAGGATACTTGGTTGTTGTTTCGCAGAGAAAACTGAGGAGCCACTTGCAGTACAATGACTGTATTACCATGCATACGGTAATCTACCACCGATTCTTTTGCATTTGCATTATGTATTGCAAAAATAGCTGGAATATTTTGATGCGACCTGAATTGAAAATAAGTGAACCTTCCATCATCGAACACATGCATTGGCACATTGGATCGTGCACCTGAAAATGAGTAGTTATAATGATAATTAGCAGCTTTACTCGCTTTATTAATCAAGGCTAATCTTTGACCTGATGCATACTGCCATTTTGACCGCATCGCACGTCGTTGCCTATTTGGATACTTAAACCTTACTGCAATCGTAACCGGTAGTTGCTTGTTATTTGCATCGCTTACTAAATGAAAATAATACATACGTTTATGGCCTGTATGATCAATAGTGGCAACAGACATATCTGTATTTGATCCAACTGCAACTGGCTTAATATTAATAATATTGGCATTGGTTTTAGCGACAACAACAGACCAAGAGGTGGCATCCCCACTTTCGATATCGGTGATGGCTTCATCAGGGCCAAAGATAATCTGGGTATTTTCAAAGGTCATGCCTCGAATATTGACTACATTATTAGGATTGTAGGCAACTACTTTAATACGCTGATCGCTCGCAAGAGATATAGGAGATACAGCTGCACATGCAGATCCCCATAAAATGGGTGCTAAAGTCAATATTGCAACTGAACTTACTAATGTAAATTTAGATCTAGATTTATATTTATTCATAATCATCCCTTTGTGTTAATTTGAGAATTTTGGTACTTAGTGACAGTAAAACCATTCCAATTTTGCCAGCGCTCATTCGGGTCAGTTGGCATACCGCGATAAACCCATCCAATTAATGCTTTATACGATCGAGTGTCTGTGTTTCCTGTAGCTAAGCTATGATCAGTTATAGAGTATGTGACTTCAGCAAGATTATGGTGGTTATGATGGCGTTTGGTATTTTGGCTTATCTGATCCACGGGAAGAATATTGTCCACGTGCACAGTTCGATAATACTTATTGCCTAAATCATTAATGGGCGAATGTTTGTTGGCTGTGCTTTGCATACTTGCATATTTAGAAAACACACCGCCTGCACTCATCAGACCAATTAATCGATAATTGCGGTCGTAGGACGTGAAATCATAGCCTTCTCGATTAACCATATAGCGTACGATGTCACTTTCTTCTTGGGCTTGCGAGGTAGGTCGATAGTGCTTAGGCATTGCCTCAACGCTCGTTGCACCATCACTATAATGATTAATAATAATAGGCTCTAAATGTTGTAGGGGTACCAGTGTTGTAATGCAGGTAACCAGCAGTGCTATCACCACCCCTGATGCAATCAAGGCTAACTTGTAGCGATTTCTAGATGCGTGCACAGTTGCATACATATCATTGGCCCAGGATCTGGCATCATCAAAATACTGACTACCTGACGTCGAATCCATGATCCTTTGTTTGATTTTTTTGAATTGCTCCATTAATCTGCCCCTCTGCGTAGTTTTTGTTTAATTGAATTAATCATGTTTCTAGCACCATGCACTCCCTGAATACCTGCGGAGACACCCTTCTCTGCCATATTTTGCATACCGCGATGCATGTTCTTGCCATGCCTCAGTGCACCACCACCAATGCGTCCTGTTGTTCTAAGGGAGTTCATTGACATGCCTACCGCTCCTCCAGCAACTGCAGCCATAGCCATTGCTCCAGAGGAATTGCTAATTGACCCACCAAGTGACATCGCAATGGACGCCACCCGAATACACATGAGAACGGACAAAATAGAGACAATAAGGATCGGAACAAATGGGGTCATTCCTAATACGTTTTGTGTTAGATAGTAGACTAAAACGCTTTGGATGATGCTAATATTTAACCCTACTACAATATTGACAAATATGATCACAAAGGAGCAACCAGCAAGTGCGCCCAGCCACCGAGTAAAACAACCTTGAGTATATTTAAATAAAGACAATAGTCCGAAAAGTGGTGCTGCAATGAAAAGAACATTTAAGAGAACTTTTGCCATCAGCAGCTCGAAAAATGCGACAGCCACCATTAGGTACCCGGAAACCCAAACAAACATCCCTTCAAACATAGGAGCCGGCGCCGTGAGCTTTCCTTTATGGAACAAGGCCGTTCCAACTTTCGATATTTCAATGACAACTTCCTGTAGAGCACTGGTTGAACCTGATAACCCTGGAATACTCGGCAGAGAAATACCACTTGACTTCATAAAGGAAAGCTCACGGCGCCGGCTCCTATGTTTGAAGGGATGTTT
>JABABC010000282.1 GCA_014238445.1 Coxiellaceae bacterium | reverse complement strand
CAAATGGGCTTATTGCTAACGATACTCATGGGAGAAGGATTCTAACGCAAACACACACGAGATACTAGGGATCTCTAGGTAACGTACCATTTTCAACGCATTTGAATTACTATAGCTTTCAATCAAACCATCATCGCAAGGAGCTCAGACATGGTTCAATCTATATTAATGGTCTGCACAGGGAATATTTGCCGAAGCCCGATGGCTGAATATTACTTAAAGCATCAACTGCTACCTTCATCTCCATTAAAAGTACACTCAGCTGGCGTTGGTGCTATGCAAGGCTATCCACCGACAGAAAATGCACAAACTGCTTTAAAAAAATACAGCATTCACTGTGCCGAACACCAAGGACGACAAATAACTGAAGAAATCATTAAGGAAAGTGATTTAATCCTTGCAGCCGAGAAACGACATAAATACAATATCCTAAGTGAATTTCCAACCGCTTGCGGCAAAGTTCACCGACTGTGTGAAAACAAGGATATTCCAGACCCGTACCAACGATCATTAAAATCGTTTGAGGAAACACTGGAATTGATAATACAAGGATTGAACGCGTGGAATCAAAAATTCAACTGGTTTTAAAAAGCCTCCCCTTTATCGCACTGAGTCTTGCATTAACGGCTTGCAGCACCCCCGGCACCTACTTTTCAACCACATCAGCCGCCGCACCCATCAACACAGGCACGGAAACTTATCAGCCATCAATCTACCATATTGATGCTAAACTCTACGCACAAACCATTCATTCACAAGACCTCCAACAACAAGACTGGTGGTACCAAAATAATTATGACTACAACGTAGGCCCTTCAGACATCTTAAACATCATTGTCTGGGACCACCCTGAGCTCACAACCCCCTCATTACTGTCACAAACCGCCACGAATATAGCAGGCCTGACCACTGTCGGCACTGCACAAGCCACCGACACTGTCTCAGGCACTTTAATCAATGCAAAAGGAAACATCTTCTTTCCCTATGCAGGCAACCTTCATGTCGCTGGAATGACAGTGAGTCAAATTCGACAAAGCTTATCCCACCGCCTCAGTCAATACATCAAGTCACCCCAAATCAGCGTCCGAGTGATTGGTTTTCGCAGCAAAACCGTTCATATCATAGGGGCCGTTAACAACACTGGCATTGTGCCTCTCACCGACAAACCCGTTGGTATACTCGACGCCATCGCTGCCAGTGGTGGCATCAACCCCACCACAGCAAACGTATCACAAATTTTTGTTGTTCGAGGCAATCAATACCAACCCATCATCTTTACACTCGACGCGCAAAAACCCAACCAACTATTATTGGCTGAAAAATTCCGCCTCTACCCTAACGATATTATTTATGTGCCGACAGCCCATATTTCTAATTGGAATGAAACCATCAATCAGTTATTGCCTAGTATTTCACTAGCTGCCTACACAAAAGCACTCACGGAATAGAGAGTTATATTATGGAACAAACCCCATCGAATCGATTCAACATCCCTTCACTGTCCTCAGAAGAAATTGACCTGAGGCAACTATTCAATATCCTGTGGACCAACTGGGCCTGGCTACTCCTGGGCAGCCTTATCGGCTTAGCCTTTGGCATTATCATTGCACTGCGCACCACGCCACTTTACTTGTCTTCAGCTTTAATCCAAGTCAATGACCAGGAATCCAGCGAAAGTGTACTCAGCAGTCTAGCGATGGGTTCCCAGATGATGAGGAAAGCTTCCGCAACGCAAATTCAAACTGCTCTTATGCACTCCCGCTATATTCTTGGCCCTGTCACAGAAACAATGAACCTGAACGTGAACATCACACCCCATTACTTGCCGATTATCGGAAAAGCCATTGCCAAGCATCATGACAACAATCAGCTCGCCAAACCCTTCTTAGGTTTATCACAATACGCCTGGGGCGGAGAATCTCTTCAGCTCAACACACTGACACTCCCCCGGTCTACGCCCTCACTCACTCTCACTCTGAAAGCTGGGCGCAACGGTCTTTTTGAACTCTATGACACTGCTAATGACCAAGTCATTTTAAAAGGTACTGTAGGTCACACTGAGCATGCTCAATCTCCTGCTTACCAAGGCCTTAGTATTAATGTTAGAGAGCTCAAAGCCAACCCAAACACAGACTTCCATCTCGCCAAACAGCCCACCCCTGAATACACTAAAAAGTTATCACAACAACTGACTGTGGCCGACCAAGGCAGCCAAGGAAATGGACAAATAAGTGAAACGGGTGTCTTAGCCGTCGACTTAACCTGGGCGAATCCCACACAGGCCCAAGCCATAGTGAACGCCATCATTGGAACCACACAACATAAAGACATTGAAAAAAAATCCCAACAAGCCGCCCAAGCGCTGCAGTTCATCAACTCACAATTACCTAAGGTCAAAGTCGACCTCAATCAGTCAGAAAAACAACTCAATAATTATCGTTCAAAAAGCAGCATTCTTGACATTTCTGCGGAATCCAAAATGATGCTCACCCAATTGGTACAAAGCCAAAATGCACTGGAAGCGCTAAAACTTGAAAAAACACAATTACAACAAGGCTTCACTAATAAGCACCCTATCGTTATTGCTATTAATGAGAAAATCAACAAGCAACAAGCTGCACTCACAGCCTTAGAAACTGAAGCGAAAAAACTCCCACACTCTGACCAAAAAGCACTTTCCTTAATGCGTGAAGTAAAAGTCAAAGAAACACTCTACTCCAGCCTGCTAACAAAGATTCAAGAGCTCAGTCTTTCACGCGCAGGAACTACCGGTGATGTTAATATCCTCAATCATGCAACGCTACCACTCTCGCCTCTTCCCGCTCACAAATCATTCATCGTATTAGCTGCAACAATAGCAGGCTTTACGTTAGTTGCCATAGCCTTACTCGCTAACCACTTATTAATGTCCGGCGAGATGGACCCAGAAAGTATCGAAGAACTGTTAGGGATTTCAGTCAATGCAGTTGTACCTTTTAGTCGTGAACAATCTCACGCGGCAAAAGAAGCTGAAAAAAACCAAATAAAAATCCCGTTACTGCGTGAAATTCATTCCATAGACCCAGCCCTTGAAAGCTTACGCAGCCTGAAAACTGCTCTGCAACTGCACCTCACACAAGCAAACAACAATGTGATTGCCATACTCGGACCTAGCCCCTCTGTCGGTAAGTCATTCATTAGTTTAAATTTTGCATCAGTTTTAGCAGAATCAGGGCAACGCATACTAGTGATCGATACCGACATTCGAAAAGGGCGTTGTCATACATTTATTGAAGGATCTAGAAGTCCTGGCTTAAGCGAATACTTGCAAAACAAAGCATCTGCAGAATCTATCATTCACCCACTAATAGACAACTGTGACCTCATCACTGCAGGCCACTACCCTGAAAATCCGACTGAACTTCTATCTAACCCACGTTTTACAGAACTCTTACAACAAGTCAGAACACAATACAATCTAGTCGTACTCGACACGTCACCGATCATGGCTGTCACCGACGCACTCATTGTAGCCAAACAGTCCAGCACTAACTTTATGCTGGTTGGACTAGGTAAAAACAACCGTAAAGAGCTACAAGCTACCATTAAACGCTGCCAACACAATCAGATCCCTGTGCATGGCTTAATCTGCAACTATTTCTCGAAAAAGATCCAAAGCTACGCTTATTCAAAATACGGGTATTATTACTACTCTTATAGTGATAAAAAATAAAGCAAAAAAGGTTACCTTGAGTACCAAGCCAGTGACAGCCAAAGCTCATGACCAACCTTACACATTAACACTTTATTAATTACCCATAATCCATAGAAAATGGCT
>JABABC010000280.1 GCA_014238445.1 Coxiellaceae bacterium | reverse complement strand
CTTTTTAGCATCTGCTTTTTTGGCGGCAGGCTTATCCTCTGCATCACCCTCTTTAGCATCAGCAGCTTTCTTAACAACTTTTCGAACAACCTTCTTTTTCGCTTCAACTGGCACTTCAGCTTCTACAGGTGCTGCTGGCTCAGCGACTTCTTTAATAACCACTTTCTTAGCCTTAGCGGGCACTTTTTCTTCCTTCACCGGCTTGATTTCTTCTAACTGCATGGAACCACGCGTTTCAATGATTAAGTTGGCTGCAGATTGACAGTAAAAACGAATAGCACGATAAGCATCATCATTACCAGGCACAATATAATCAATGTTATCTGGGCTTGAGTTAGTGTCCACAACACCAATCACAGGGATACCCAAACGATTGGCTTCACGAATCGCAATTTTCTCATTATTGACATCAATGACGAACAAGGCATCGGGCAATGAGCCCATGTTTTTAATACCTGATAAACAGTTAGACAGCTTGTCTTTCTCACGCAATAAATTGAGCACTTCCTTCTTGGTATACCCTTTAATTTCACTTTGCTCAAACAGGGCTTCTAATTCTTTCAGACGCTTAATGGATAAACGAATCGTTTTGTAGTTAGTTAACATCCCACCCAACCAACGATGATCTACGTAAGGCATGCCACAACGAATAGCCTCTTCACGAACCACGTCACAAGCAGATTGCTTGGTGCCTACAAATAGTATCTTTCCACGGTTTTTAATGGTGTTTTCGATGAAGCTTAATGCATCACGAAACATCGGCAGTGAATGTTCTAAATTAATGATATGAGGCTTTTGGTGACTTGACCAAATATAGCGCTTCATTTTAGGGTTCCAGTAACGGGTTTTATGTCCAAAGTGAACACCAGCTTCTAACATCTGGCGCATAGAAATATCTTGCAAGCTCATTGCGATTCTCCGGGTTGGTTATGCATTATTGCAACTTCCACAGACCCCGCCATCTGACCAATCTCATGCTTAGCAAGGACCAGCACCCCAGATAACGTTAGGACCTGTGTGTCTAATTTCATGAATGGGCCGCTAAACGGTTGCCAATCACAGCGTTGCTTTATACCATAGTACCCCCTGAACAACAACAAGATCCCCCATGGCTATTCACTTTAAATCTGAGAACGACATTAACGCCATGCGTATCGCTGGAAAACTCGCTGCTAATGTCCTGGAAATGATTGAACCCCACGTGCAACCCGGTGTCACCACACAAACACTCAATGACTTATGCCACCGCTATATCACCGAAGAACAACAAGCTATCCCTGCCCCGCTCAACTACCGAGGATTTCCTCGGTCTGTCTGCACATCAGTTAACCACGTGGTCTGCCATGGCATACCCAATGACAAATCCTTAAAAAATGGTGACATAGTCAATATTGACGTTACTGTCATCAAAGATGGTTGGCATGGCGATACCAGTAAAATGTTTATCGTAGGGAAGATCCCACCTTATGTGCAACGCTTGATTGATGTCACGCAAGAGTGCCTCTACTTAGGTATTGACATGGTCAAACCCGGCGTACAATTGGGCGATATCGGCGCCGCCATCCAAGCTCATGCAGAGAAAAATCGCTACAGTATCGTACGTGAATATTGCGGCCATGGCATTGGCACCACGTT